>JAAZOP010000034.1 GCA_012797735.1 Myxococcales bacterium | reverse complement strand
GCCGCCGGGACATCGACCGGCGCGGGCGGCTCGGGAGTCGGCCCGAAGCCGGCGCCCGCCCCGCGGCACTCCTCGAGACGCTCCACGAGCCGCTCGCCCGCCGCGGGCTCCGGCGGGTCGTCGGCGGGCCGTGCGCCGGCCAGCAAGCACTCCGCGTCCAGCACCGCCCGCGCCTCGTCGCGTCCCGTGACGCCGTAGCGCACCCGTCCTTCCGCGTCGCGCCGTCCCGCGCGCCACTCGGTGATCCGGTCGCCCGTCGCCGAACACCGCCGTCCCGGCTCGGCCGGCGTTTCCGCGCACTCCGCCTCGCAGTCGGTCGTCGCCGCCGGCGCCTCGTCGCCCGCCCGCTCGGCCGGCCGCTGCAGCAGGCATTCCTCCAGGCAGGCCAGACGCCGGTCCTCGACCTCGGTGCATTCGACATCGACCACGACCGACTCGAGCGTCAGCGGCCGGGGTGCGACGCCGGGCGTGACGGCGACGGACGTCGTCGCGCCGGTGACGAACGTGCGCCCCTCGCGGCCCCGCTCGACCGTGTACGCCGTCTCGGTCCAGGCGAAGACCCGGCCGGCCGCGATCCGTCCGTCGGGCAGGGGGCCGAAACCGAAGACGCAGCGCCCGCGCGCCGCGGCCCGCGGGAAGTCGGTTTCGGGGTCGATCGCGGCGGCGCCGAGCGACACCTGCACGGCGGGGTCGCCGGTCGCCTCCCACGGTTCGAACACCGCCGGTTCGACGCGCACCGCCTCGTCCGCGAACGGCGGCAGGTAGATCGGCGCGAAGGCCAGCGGGTCGCACGCCTCGCCCTGCGCCACCACCGTCACGCACCCCGGTTCGACCAGCGTCGTCGCGGCGAACAGCTCCTGCGGCCGGGCGTCGGTCGGGCCCAGGCGGTAGACGGCGACCTTCACCCCGGGCGCATCGGTGGCGACGAGTTGCAGATCGCGCACGAACGAGACGCGGTAGGCCGACGCGATCGCCTGGGCCGCCAGCAATTCGTCCGGCACCCCCGCCCCGCACATCCGGCCGATGCCCGAGCCCTCCAGGCCGACGACCGCGGCGGGCGTCCCGGGACAACCTGTGCCGGCCAGCGCCAGGAACGCGGAACAGAGCGGGGCGAGGGCGCCGGGATACCGCATCGCCGCCGACTCTACCCGGACCGCCGCCGACGCGCCAGACTTCCTGGGCAGGGAGGTCGCCGATGGGGATGCCCGGCAATCGGTGGTTTGCGGCCTGGCCGTACTGCTTCCGGCGTGCTCGCCCGACGCGGACGACGCCGCGGACGTCGCACGACCCGAGGCCGACGCGCGGCCCGAGACGGAGGACGGGGCGGTCGAGGCCGACGCGGAGGCCGAGGCGCGGACGTGCACCACGAGCGCCCAGTGCGACGACGGGGTGCCGTGCACCCAGGACACCTGCGTCGCCGGCGGCACCTGCAGCAACCAGCCGCTCGACGCCCTGTGCGACCCCGGCCAGCGCTGCGTCCCGCCGGCCGGCTGCACCAGCGCGCTCTGCGAACGCAACGAGGACTGCTACGACGACGACTTCTGCGACGGCGACGAGGAATGCGTGGCCGGCGGGTGCTGCGAGGGTCCGGCGCGGGACTGCAGCGACGGCAGCATCTGCACGGAGGACCGCTGCGACCCGACGCTCGGCCGCTGCGTCTACATCCCGCTGGATCTCGAAGGGTGCGACCGCGACGGCGGCGACGCCACGACGCCGTTCGACCCGCTCGTCCACTACAACGGCGCCTTCTGGCTCGCCCCGGCGCAGTCGCAGGCCTGCGGCGCCGTGAGCTACTCGATCGATACGGTGAACTTCTCGCGTTCCGACACCGAGCTGCGCGTGACCGGCCCGCCCTGCGCCGGCATGGTGCAGGCTCCGCCCCCCTCCGGCCCGGAGTTCTCCGTCACCTGCACCTCCGGCTGCGGCACCTACACCCTCCGCGGGACCTTCTCGGACGCCGACAGCTTCGCCGGACGCTGGACGGCGGCGTTCAGCGGCTGCCCGACCTGTTCGCCCCAGGACGTGGCCGTGGTGGGCGCGCGGCGCTGACGCCGCGCCCCGGGAGGACGCACGATGACCAGGCTCACCCCGCTCGTGGTTCTCGCGACCCTCGGCTGTTCCGCCGCCCCGGCCGACGACACCGACACCGGCGGCGACGCGCTGCACCGGTGCCGGACCAGCGCCGACTGCGACGACGGCATCGCCTGCACCGTCGACACCTGCGCCGCGGGCAACGTGTGCGAACACCAGCCGATGGACGCCCTCTGCGATGACGGCGAGAGCTGCGTGGTGGGCCGCGGCTGCGTCCTCGGCGCCTGCACCACCAGCACCGACTGCGACGACCTGTACAACTTCTGCGACGGCATCCCGCGCTGCGATCCCGAGTTCGGCTGCCGCCCGCCGACCACCCCCCGCGTCTGCGACGACAGCGACGACTGCACGACCAACGCCTGCGACCGGGACCTCGGACGCTGCGTCTTCGAGTACGACTGCTCGGCGGACGGCTGCGCCGCCGCCAACCCCTCCTGCCTCTGGCACGGCTGCTTCGACATCGACCCGCCGATCGCCCAGCGCTGTGCCCTCGGGTACGTCAACTACAACTTCGGCCGCGTCTGCTTCGAGCTGCGCGGACCGAGCCTCGCCGTGCTGCCGAACCCCGCCGGCACCCTCACCGACCCCCTCGCGATGGCCCCCGCTCCCACCACCGCCGACTTCGACGCCGTGCTCGAGATCAGCGGCGGCTGCATCGAGACCTACCGCCTCGCCGGTACGATGACCGACGGCGACCACTTCGACGCCCTCTGGACCGCCACCTACACCGACCACGACGGGTACTCTTGCCGCGCCAGCGGGTGCATGGCCCAGTCGATTTCCGTCCACGGAACCCGCGTCCCCTGACCCGGACCTCGGCGTCCGCTTGCCCCGCGCCCCGCAATGGGGCTAGATATCGTCGACGCCCCCGGAACGGACCGCGCGGATGCATCGTGCCGGCGGGCGCGGGAGCCGCAGTTGACCGACGCCCGATACCGACGCCCCCGGTGTCTGCCGCCATGGATCCTGCTCGCCGCGGCGGCCTGGGCGCCGCCCGCCCCCGCCCAGACCGACGACGGGCCGGGATCCGCGGCGGAGGATCCGCTGGCCGAGGCGGGCCGACGGTTCGACCAGGGGGTGGCCTACTACAACGAGGGGCGATACGGCGCGGCGCTGGCCGAGTTCCTCCGCGCGTACGAGATCAGCGGCGAATGGACCGTCCTGTACAACCTGGGCCAGGTTTCCGCCGCCCTCGGTCGCGCCGCGGACGCCTACGTCTATTTCCAGCGCTACCTGGCGGACGGCGGCGGCGAGGTCGGCGAGATGCGGCGCGCCGAAGTGCACGACTCGATGGCCGCCCTCGAACCCCGCATCGCCCGGATCGCCGTCGAGGTCGATGTCGCCGGCGCGGAGATCCTCGTCGATGGCCGCCGCTGCGGGACCTCGCCGCTGGCCGAACCGGTCGTCGTCGAACCCGGGTCGCACGTGGTGGAGGTGCGGGGCGAGCTGATCGCGGGTGGGCGCGAGCGCCGCGAGATCATCCTGGCCAGCGGCCTCACCGAGACGGTGCGGGTTGCCTCGGCCACGCCGCCTCCCCCGCCGCCTCCCCCGCCGCCTCCCGGCGGCGAGACCGGGGACGGCGAGTCGGTCTGGAGTTCGTGGTGGCTCTGGACCATCGTCGGCGCCGTCGTCGTCGGCGGCGCCGTCACCGCCGGTGTGCTGCTGTGGCCCGACGAGGGCCCCGTCTACACCGAGGGCAGCCTGGGCACGCTGACGCTGGGGGTGACCTGGTGACCGGCCCGCGCCCCGTTCGACCGGTCTCCCGGACCCTGCTCGCCCTCGGTCTGGCCGCCGTCGCCTCCTGCTCGGAGCAGGGCACCGAGATCGTGCTCACCATCCGGACCGACTTCCACGTGCCCGAGGAGGTCGACGAACTGCACCTGTCCCTGCACGCGCCGGCCCCGCCGGAGGGCGGCGCGCCGTTCGATTGGGAAGCCTCGTACCCGCTCGGCGGCGACCCCGACGAATACCGCATGCCCGCCACGCTCGCGTTGCGGCCGGGGCCGACGTACCGGCGCGACGTCGCGTTCCAGGCCGAACTGCTCAAGGACGGCGTGGCGATCGCCCGCAACAACGCCGCCGGCCGTTTCCGCGAGGGCGAGCGGGTCGACACCGAACTGCGCGTGGACCGGGTCGATTCGTTCGCCTGTCCCAACGATCCGGCGGCCGGCGCCCCGGAAGACAACATCGGCGGGCCGTGCTCGAGCGCCGCCGACTGCAACGGCAACTTCTGTCTCGACGCCGCCCGGTTCCCCGCCTTCCCCGGCGGCTACTGCCTCGGACAGGCCAGCCTCTTCGCCTCCTGCAACCCCCTCGACCCCCGCAGCTGTCCCCTCGGCGCCACCTGCATCTACGCCGGCGAAGGCTCGTCCGGCGCCGCTTCCTACCTCTGCCTCGACGCCTGCGCCGTCGCCAGCGAACGCGGCCTCGCCCACCGCACCAACTGCGACTGTCGCGAGTTCTACGCCTGCGACCCGGTCGGCGGCGTGTGCGTCCCCGGTTGTACCGGCGACGAGGACTGCTGTCGCCTCTGGACCGACGCGGACGGCGACACGATCCAGGACTCCGGCGAGTGGACGGCGGTCGAGGATTGCCGCGGCACCTGCGATCCGGCCTCGTACCTCTGCGTCTACGACGGGGCCCAGGGCGCCACGATCGGCGCCCCGTGCGTCCACGAGAACGACTGCCCCGCCGACAGCCGTTGCATCTCCGAGGCGCTCTACGGCGTGCCTGGCGGCATGTGCATCCGCGACCGTTGCGACCTGGACGGCCACGAGTGCGACGCGGGGTCGGGGTGCGCCAGCCTGGCGCTCGGCTACTGGGCCTGCGTGCGCGGCTGCCGGGTCGGCTCGGGCCCGGGCGACGACGGTTTCCGGTGCGAGACGGGTCAGGCGTGCTGGCCCGTCGAGTTCTCCACGCCGCCTCGCGACCTGCCCGGCGCGGACGGCTACTGCTGGATCGGCAACTGGACCCCGATCACGGTGCACAACGTCTACTCCCCGTGCACCGAGCCGGCCGACTGCTGGTCGCCCCACGGCCTCGGCGATTGCCTCCAGCCCGCCCCGGGCGCCACCGGCTACTGCGTGGTTCACGGCTGCTCCGACGAGACGATTGCGCCCGCCTGCGCCGAGGGGGGCGGCGGGGTCTGCCCCGAGCCGGTGGACCACTGCGCGCGCGCCTGCACCCCGGGCCTCGAACCCACCGCCGCCGGCTGTCCCGCCGGCTTCGCCTGCTGGAACTACCGTGGCACCGGCTTCTGCTACCGGCCCTGCGCCGGCGACGCCGACTGCACCGCCCCCTGGACTTGCAACCCCGTTTCCCACGGTTGCGAGGTCTGATGCCGACGCCGCCGCCGGCCGGATGCGCTCGCCGGTCGCGGCTCCTCTACGCCCTGGCGCTGCCCGTGCTGCTGTCGTGCGCCGGCGGTTCGCCTTCTTCTCCCGCGCGCGGCGCCTCGGACCGCGCGCCTGAAACCCCCCGAGACGTCCCCGCGGCGTCCTCCGCCGTCGCCCTCGCGCCGCCGCCCGGGGCCGACGCGACGGAACCGTCCGACGCCCCGGATGCGCCGGCGGAGGCGTCCGGCGACCAGTCCCCCGCCCCTCCGTGCTCGCATGTCCCCGGCGTCTGCTGCGTGGCGATCCAGCCGCTCGGCCGGGTCCCCGACGAGGAGTTGCGGGCCGTCGCCGAGGCCCTGGCGGGACTCTACGGTTTCGAGACGCGGATCCTCGAGCCGGTCGACCTGCCGGAGGAGGCCTGGTACGAACCGCGCCGCCGGTACCGCGCCGAGAAACTGCTCGACTTCCTCGCCCCGCGGCTGCCGGAAGGGTGCGACCGCATCGCCGGTGTGACCGTCAAGGACATCTCGACCACCAAGGGGGAGATCGAGGACTGGGGGATCCTGGGGTTGGCCGAGCTGCCGGGCGTCGCCGCGGTGTTCAGCACTTTCCGCTGCCGCCGTCGCGTGCACGACGTGCCCGCGATCGAACGGCTGCGCCGCGTCGCGATCCACGAAGTCGGACACACGCTCGGCCTCCCCCACTGCCCGACCTACGGGTGCTTCTTGGAGGACGCCGGCGGCAAGGCGGAGACGATCGATCGCGAGACCTTCCTCTGCGACGTCTGCCGCGAACGTCTGGGGTGGATCGATTAGGAGGGGGGATGGAACTGCCGGGACGGCTGCGCAAGTTCTCCCGCGTCGTCCGGCAGACCGTGCTGCCGAACGGCGGGGAGCTGGGCCGGGGCGAACGCCTGCTGGCGACCCTCGTGCGCTTCCTGGTCCAGCTCGCCCGCCAGTTCGCCCACGACCGCTGCCCGCGACAGGCCGCCGCGCTCGCCTTCGGCGCCGTCGTCGGCTTCGTGCCGCTCGCCGCCGTGCTGCTGGTGCTGACGAGCTGGGTCGAGCGGCTGGGCGACCGGCCGGCGCTCCAGCAGCTCCTCGAGCGGTTCATCGTGCCGGGCGCGGCCAGGGACCTCGCCGAGAAGATCGCCTCGCTCGTCGGCCGGATCGATTTCCAAACGATCGGCTGGGTCGGCGGTGCGTCGCTCGTGCTGCTCGGCGGCATGCTGTACCTCCAGGTCGAGGTGGTGCTCAACGACGTCTGGAACGTCGACCGCGGCCGGCGGCCCTGGGAGCGCGCCGCCGCGCTGCTCGGCGTGACCGTGCTCGCCGTGCCGGCCTTCTGCGCCGCCGCCTATCTCTCGTTCGAGCGGCTGCGCCCGCCGCTCGATACCCTCCTCCCGTCCCTCCTGCTCCTCGTCTCCCTCACGCTCGTCTACAAGTGGATCCCCCACATCCGCGTGCGCTGGCGCAGCGCGATCGCCGGCGCGCTCGTCGCCGGCCTGCTCCTCGGCCTGGGCCACGCGGTCTACGGCGCCTACGTCGATGCCTTCGGCTGGACCTACGAGACGATCTACGGCGCCCTGGCGTTCCTGCCGATCACCCTCGCCTGGGTCTACCTCGGCTGGATGTTCTTCCTGCTCGGCGCCGAGGTCAGCTACACGAGCCAACACCTCGACACGCTCTGGGCGCGCGCCCGCCACGCCCGGCGGCTCGCCGCCACCGGCGACGACCTCGTGGAGGCGCTCTCCTGGACCAACGCCGTGCAGCTCGCCCGCGAGGTGGCCGGGGCCCCGCAAGCGGTGGATCCCGAGTTCCTGGCGCTGCGGGTCGGGATCCACGTCGATGCCGTCGGCCTGCTCGTCTCCCGTCTCGCCGCCGCGGAACTCCTGCGCCGCGACCCCGAAGGCCGCGTGCGGCTCGCCCGCCCCCCGGCCGGCATCGACCTGGTCGAGATCTACGACGCCGTGACCGACCGGTGCACCGCCGACCCGGTTCTCCAGGCCGCGATCGAGGACCACCGAGCGGCCCTCCGCGGTCTCACGCTCGCCTCCCCGCCCGCTCCGCCGTCCGCCGGGCCGCCGCCGGCCTGATTCACCCGGTGCCGTGTCCTCGTCGCCTCGGCGCCGCACCGCTTGCGGCTCCCTCCTGCCCGTGTCAAGATCCTGTCCGTTTCGAACGGCCCTGCGGGGCGGGAGGTTGAGCATGTCCTATCGGCATGGGGTTCGGATCTGGTCGTGGCTCGGGATTCTGGCGGTCGCGCTCGTGCCGGCTTGCGGCGGTGGCGGCGGCGACGACGACCAGGACGCCGACACCGGCGACGTCGAGGACGTGGACGGGATCGAGGATCAGGAAGACGTCCGGGACGACGCCCGGGAGGTGCGGGACGACGCGGTCGAGGTCGAGACCGAAGCGGAGGCCGAGGTGCCGGTGACCTGCGGCGACGGCGTGCTCGACGAGGGCGAGGAGTGCGACGACGGCAACGGCGACAACACCGACGCCTGCCTCGATACGTGCGTCAGCGCGACCTGCGGCGACGGCTTCGTCTGGGCCGGCGAGGAGGAATGCGAGGGCGCCGTCACGCAGCCCTGCACCACCACCTGCGACAGCACCGGCACGCAACCCTGCGGGACCGACTGTCACTGGTACGACACGTGCGTGCCGCCGGCCGAGACGTGCAACGGTCTCGACGACGACTGCGACACGTTGGTCGACAACGACCTGCCGTGCCTGCCGGGCGAGACGGTGCCCTGCACCACCGACTGCGGCTCGGCCGGCACCGGCGTCTGCACGGAGACCTGCGCGATCCCGACCGGGGCCGACTGCACGCCGCCGCCCGAGGATTGCAACGGGGTCGACGACGACTGCGACACGGAGCCGGACGAGGGCTTCGACTGCGTGATGGGCTCGACGGTCGATTGCATCACCGACTGCGGCACCGTCAACCCGGCCGGCGTCTGCACCGACGCCTGCACCGTCCCGACCGGCGACGCCTGTCCGGGGCCGGCGGAGACGTGCAACGGGATCGACGACGACTGCGACGGCGAGGCCGACGACGGCTTCGAGTGCGTCCTGGGGGCGACGGTCGACTGCCTCACCTCCTGCGGCTCGACCAATCCGGCCGGCGTCTGCAGCGACGCCTGCACGATCCCCACCGGCGCCGACTGCCCGGTGTCGGCAGAGGTCTGCAACGGGGTCGACGACGACTGCGACACGGCGATTGATGACGGCTTCGAGTGCACCGCGGGGGCGTCGCGGAGCTGCACGGCGGGGGCCTGCACGGGGACGGCGCTCTGCGACGGCTCGACCTGCACGTGGGGCACCTGCAACTTCGGCGCCGGCCCGATCAACGACGCCTGCGGCGGCGCTCTGCCGGACATCTCGTCGGGCGGCGTGTTCACCGGCAACACCTGCGCCGCGGCCAACGACTACACCTACACCTGCGCCTCCACCGACGCGGCCTCGCCCGACGTCGTGTTCCAGCTCGTGCTCACCGAGACCCGCGACGTGGTCATCGACACCGCCGGGTCAGCCTTCGACGCGATGCTGTTCATCCGGCATGGCGGCACCGCCGGCTGCCCGGGCACGGTCGCCGACCGATGCGACGACAACAGCGCCGGAAGCGGCCAGGCGCGCATCCAGTGGAACGCCATGCCGATGGGCACCTACTGGGTCATCCTCGACGGCGCCGGCGCCGGCGCCCGCGGCGACTACGTGCTCAACGTCTTCATCGCCGACCCGCCGGCTCCGCGCAACGACACCTGCGCCACCGCCACCGCGATGCCCACGCCCGGCACCTACGCCGGTTCCACCACGTCGGCCACCGACGACCACGTCCCCTCCTGCGTCACCACCACGGGCGGCCGCGACGTCTGGTACTCGTTCACCCTCCCGGGCCGCTCGCTGGTCTACCTCGACGTCAACGACGGCGCGGCGTGGGACTCGGTGCTCGAGATCCGTCGCGGTCCGTGCGGCGCGGCGATGACCAGCGCCGCCTGCAACGACGACGCCTGCGGCGGCGACCGCTCCCAGTGGTTCGGTACGCTCGACGCCGGCACCTACTACGTCGTCGTCGACGGCGCGACCGCCGCCGACCGCGGCGGCTTCAACCTGCTGTACCAGTACTCGAGTTGCACGGCCGGGGTGCAGATCACCGGCAACGGGAACTACGACGGCGTCACCGGCGGCCCCGGCAGCGGCCGCCAGGGCTCCTGCGGCGGCGCCACCGCGCAGGAGGACTACCTCTGGCTGGCGCTGTGCGGGCCGCGCGACGTCACCGCCACCACCTGCAACACGACCACGAACTACGACACGGTCCTGTACTGGGTCGGCGGCACCTGCACCAACGCGGGCACCGAACTGGCCTGCAACAACGACGACGCCGCCTGCTCCGTCAACCGCAACCGCTCGACACTGGCCACGACCCTCCGCCAGGGCCTCAACTTCCTGTATGTCGACGGCTACTACGGCGCCGAGGGCAACTACCGCGTGACGATTTCCGGCCTCTAGCCGCGGGCGCACCCGCCGGGCCGTAGTCCGGGAGCCCGGCGCTTCCCCCCTCCCTCTCTGCGGACTCTTCCCCCCGTCGCCCGGCCCGGAACGGGCGGACGCGACGTCCTGCGCCGCGGGGTCGGACGTTCAGGAAACCCGGTCGTCCCGCTCGTGCCGCAGCGTGCGGCCCATCAGCAGCTTGACCGCCTGGCCGATCGGCAGATCTTCGAACAGCACCCGGTACACCAGGTCGGAAATCGGCATCTCCACCCCGGCGCGCTGCGCGAGCTGCCGTACGCTCCGCGCGTTGTGCACCCCCTCGGCGACCTGGCGCGTCCGACCGACGATGTCCTGCAGCTTCTCGCCGCGCCCGAGCGCCTCGCCGAGCTGCCGGTTGCGCGACAGTTCCCCGGTGCAGGTCAACACCAGGTCGCCGATGCCGGACAGGCCGGCCAGCGTGAGCGGGTTGGCCCCGCGCTGCATCGCCAGCCGCGCCACCTCGGCCAGCCCCCGCGTCATCAATGCCGCCCGGCTGTTGTGCCCCAGCCCCATCCCGGTCGCGCCGCCCACCGCGATCGCGATCACGTTCTTGATCGCCCCGCCCAGCGCCACGCCGACGACGTCCTCGGTCGCGTAGACCCGCAGCACGTCGCCCGACAGCCACCGCTGCAGGTCCTCGGCCTGCCGGAGGTTGCGGCACGCCAGCGACACGGCCGTCGGATCGCCCCGCGCCAGTTCCTTCGCGAAGCTCGGACCCGACAGCACCAGCGCGCGCTGCCACGTCTTCCACCCGCACACCTCCGCCGCCACCTCGGGCATGATCAGGCAGCTTTCTTCCTCGATCCCCTTGGTCGCGATCACCAGCGGCGCTTCCGGCGAGAGGTGCGGCGCGGCCCGCCCCAGCACCTGGCGGAACACGTGCGACGGCATCGCCAGGATCACCACCTCCGCCCCGTGCAGCGCCTCCGCCAGGTCGCCCGTCGCGCGCAGGTTGTCCGGCAGCCGCACTCCCTGCAGGTAGAACGGATTCTCGTGGCCGCGGTTGATCCCCTCGACCACCTCCGGCTCGTACGCCCACAGCCGAACCGGGTTGCCCTGGTCCGCCGCCAGCTTCGCCAGCGCGGTGCCCCAGTTTCCCGCTCCGATCACCGCCGTCGTTCTCCGCGTCATGCCGCGCATGCTAGGCTCGGCCCGATGCGGACTTCAAGGCCCGCCCGTGCGCCGCTTCGTCCCGTCCTCCCGGCCCTCGTCGGGCTCCTCGCCCTCGCCCCGCCCGCCGCCAGCCGCGCCTACGTCACGCGCGAACCCGAACTGTGGGAACTGGGCCATCACGGCGTCCCCGAACCGGTCGCGGAGACGCCGCCGCCCGTCTTCCCCCTCGTGTCCGCCGCCGGCGGCCCCGAGGACCTCGCTGCGCCCGCCGCCGGCGTCGAGGACGACCGCCCGCATGCGCGCAACCGGGAGCGGGCCCGCGAACACCTCGAGGCGTGGATCGAGGCGCACGCCGACGAGCTGCTCGAACGACGCCGGCGGCCCGTCGTCCAGCCGGGCGAACTGTGGATCGGTTCCTACGGCCAGGAACCCGAGCGTCTCTTCCCCCTCGACGGCGCCACCACCCCCGAAACGGTCGCCCTGGACCCCCTCGCCGAAGACCTCGTCCGGCGCCTCTTCCGCCATCGCGGGTCGGGGGAGGAACACGAGATGAGCCCCCGCCTGCTCGCCCTCCTTTCGGAGGCCTGCTGGTTCTTCCAGGCCCGCGTCACCCTCGTCTCCGGCTACCGTCCCCGCCGCTACTGCGTGCGTCGCCAGAGCCGCCACATGTTCGGCGCTGCCGCCGACGTCAAGCTCGACGGTGTCCCGATGGACGTGCTGGCGGACTTCTTCACGCTCTTCGCCGACGGGCCCTACGGTCCGGTCGGCGTCGGCCGCTACCCGCGCGACGGCTTCGTCCACGTCGATTCGCGCGACGAAACCTACTTCTGGACCGGCAACCAGCCCCGCCGGCGCACGCCGCGTTCCCGCCGCTCCCGCTGAACGCCGTTTCGGCCGTCTCCGTGCCACCTTGACGTTCCGCGTGGACGTGGACGTGGACCTGGACGTGGTCGTGATCGCGATCGTGATCGTGATCGTGGCCGTGATCGTGGACGTGATCGCGCTCGCGCTCGACCCGTGGCCGTGGCCGCGGTCGTATTCGTGGTCGCGCTCGCGCTCGCGCTCGAAGGTCGTTGACGGTCCCCGCGCCCGTCGGGCGCAGGTGCGTCGTCCGGTTCGTCGTGCGGCGTGTCGGGTCGTCCGTCCTCCTTGACATGCGTTGCCCGTGGCACCCAGAATCCCCGGGTCATGCGGACGCTCCTCCTGACCCTGATGGTGGCGCTCGCGCCGCGGCTGGCGGGCGCCGAGGAACCGACGTTGCCGCGAAGCGTGGCGGAAGCCCAGGCGTTGCTCGACCGTTTCGACGCCGACCTCGCCGCGTACCGGGCCGACGAGCTGGCGGTCGCCGCCGCTCCGGACGCGATCCGGCAGGCCGAGGCGGCGATCGCGGAGGCGCGCGAACGCCTTGCGCGGCTCGGCGTCGAGGGCGCGGATCTGGAACTGCGCCGCGCCGCCGCGCTGCTGGTGCTGATCGCGGAACTCGTCGAGGCGCGGGCGCTCGAGCGGGCCGCCGACGCGATCGCCGAGCGGGTGGTCGAGGCGTTGGAGCGGGTGGCGGTGGCCCGCGCCGCCTGGGAGCGCATCACCGAGCAGCTCCAGCTGTTCGCGATCCCGATGCCGGGGGAGGGCGGACAATGAACGCGCGTCTCCGGCGCCTCGCCCCGCCCGCGCTGCTGGCCGCCGCCGTGGCCCTCGCCGGCTGCCCCACGCCTCCCCGTCCCCAGGAACTCGACGACCTGTCGCTGATGCTGCAGAGCGATGTCGTGGCCCAGGCGGCTCCGCGCGCGGCGGACACCGTCGCCGAGGCGCGGGCGTTGCAGGCCGAGGCCGAAGGGGCGTGGGAGGACGGCGACCTCGAACGCTCCGCCCGGCTGTCGCGGCTGGCCCAGGTCCAGGTGCGCCTGGCCGTCGCCCTCGCGCGACAGGACCTGGCGCGCGAACGACAGGCCGAAGCCGAGGCGACGCTGGCGGCGGCCGAGGCGACGTACCGCGAGATCGAAGACCGCCGCGCGGTGCTCGAACAACGACTGGCGCGGCTGTGGGCCTATCGCGATGCGCGCGAGGCGTTGGCCCAGGACCGGGCCCGCGCCGTTGAGGAGGAGGCGCTGCGCGCCGCCCGGCTGCCGGAAGCCGAACGCGCGACCTGGGAGCGCAACTGGCGCGCCCAGGCCCACGCCGACGCCGCGGACGCCCGCCGCACCTTCGAGATCGCCCGCATGCTCGGCGCCGGCGAGGCCTACCCGGAAGCCGAGCGCATGGCGCGGGAGGCGATCGAGACCGCCCTCGAGGCGGTCGAAACCTCGCCCTGGCGCATCGAACGACCGCTGGTCGACGCCGCGCAGGCCCAGGCCGACGAGCTGCGCTTTCGCATGCTGTCCCTCGACGAGGACGGCGGTCCCGAGGCGATGCGGGCGCGGGTCGAGGCGCTGGTGGCGGAGTACCGCGCGGGCTTCGACCCGCCGTTCCACGTGGGCCTCGACCCCCGCGGCGTCGCCCTCACTCTCGACGCCAAGGGCGCCGAGATCGAAGTCGCCTTTCCCGAGCCGGTGGCCACCGCGCTGCGCGACCTGCGCGCCAAGTGGACCGCCGACGGCGACCTGCTCTGCCTCGTCTCCGTCCGGTCGCTCGACTCCGCCTGCGGCGAGGGCTGCGCGGCCCGCACCGCGTCCCTCGCACGGACGCTCGCCGCCGAACTGGCCGGCGTCGAGCCGGCCCGGGTCCTCACCGTCGGCGATCCGGACCGCCCCGCCGCTGGCGCCGGGATGCCGTCGGACCGGGCCGACAACGCCGCCCGCATCCGCGCCGTCGGCCTCGGCTTCACCAAGGACGACCCGCCCCTGGAAGGGCTGAGCCGCACCGGAGCGATCCGGATCGAGATCTTCCTCTTCCCGAGGGTGCGCCTCGACTCCGCCGATGTCGCCGCGACCGCGAGCGCCACCGGGCTGCCGGCGACCGAGGCGACGACCGCTCCGTGAGCTGGACGGCGCGGCCGGCCACACCGAGGCTGTGTCCAACGGTTCACAAGCGGCGCCCTGGGTGGGGAAGACGGGTTGGAATTTCGAGTGATTCCAGTCGGATGATTCCTTCTTGCGGCTGGCACGACGGCTGCTAGAATGAGGCTTGGCCGATGAGGAGGTGCCCCATGTCCCACATCAGGCTCGCCGTTCTGGGTTCGCTCGCACTGGCCGCCCTGGCCGGCGGCGGTTGCGACGGCTGCAACGAGGACTACTACTGCGACGACACCGGCTGCTACTGGTGCGACAGCTACGGCTGTCGCCCGGTGGACCCGCCGGCGGTCGCCGAATGCGCGCACGGGGACTGGGAGTGTCCGCCCGACCGGCCGTTCTGCACCGACGACGGCTACTGCGTCGCGCAGTGCACGGAAGACGGCGACTGTCCGATCGGCCTGCGGTGCGTCGGGGGGCTCTGCCTGACGCCCGGGACCGTCGATCGTCCGGGGATGCGGCCCGGCTACTGCGGCGACTCCGCGGTCTGCACGGCGGACGAGTACTGCGCGCCGTCGCGCTGTTGCCTGCCGGTGGGCGGCGACAACTGTTGCGCGGACATCGACTGCGCCACGGGCGAGGTCTGCGACACGGAGCGGCACGAGTGCGTGACGCCGCCGGAGGACGCGGGAACCGACGTTCCCGACGGCTCCACGGACGGCCCGCCGCCTCCTCCGCCGCAGTGCACCTCGAACGCGCAGTGCCCCGAGCACTACCTGTGCATCGACGCGGTCTGCAAGCTGCCGTGCACGTCGGACGCCCAGTGCGGCATCGGCTGCCGCTGCGTCGGCGGTTTCTGCACCGACCCCGACGCGTAGTCCCGCCCGACGTTCCCGCTTCCCGGTCTCCATCCCCGTTCGTTCTTCCCCGCTCCCCCTTCGCCTTCCCATCCCCTGTTCCCCGTTCCCCGTTCCCTGCTATTCTCCGCCCCGCCCCGTGCGACCCCGCCGCGCGTGCGGCGGGAGGATTCGGCGGCTGTCGGTCGGAGGCGGGCGATGCGGATCGAGGTGCGCAACGGCCGGTTGATCGACCCGGCGCGCGGCATGGACGAACCGCGCGACCTGTTCCTGGCGGAGGGCAAGGTGGCGGCCGAGGCGCCCCCCGGCCGCCTCGATCGGTCGCTCCAGGCCGACCGGGTGATCGACGCGAAGGGGCGGTGGGTCGTGCCCGGGCTGATCGATCTGCACGTGCACCTGCGGGAGCCCGGCGAGGAATACAAGGAGACGATCGATAGCGGGTTGCGGGCGGCGGCCGCGGGCGGGTTCACCGCGGTGGCCTGCATGCCGAACACCACGCCGCCGAACGACGACCGGAGCGTGACGGAGCGGATCCTGCGGCAGGCGGGGCGCGTGCGCGGCGCGCGCGTCTACCCGGTGGCGGCGATCACGGTCGGTCGCGAGGGGAAGCACCTGACCGAGTTCGGCGACCTGCTCGAGGCCGGTGCGGTCGGCTTCTCGGACGACGGCCACTGCCTCGCCGACGCCGGCCTCTTCCGCCGGGCGCTCGAGTACGCCCGTTCCTTCGACGCCCTGCTGCTCCAGCACGCGCAGGAACCGCGGCTGACGGTCGACGCGCTGGCCCACGAGGGGACCCGCGCCACGCGCCTCGGGCTGCGCGGCTGGCCGCGCGTGGCCGAAGAGGCGATCGTCGCGCGCGACCTGCTGCTGGCCGGCTACCTCGACGCGCGCTACCACGTGCAGCACGTCTCGAGCGCCGGCACGGTGGAGTTGATCCGGGCGGCGAAGGCCCGGGGGATCCGCGTGACGGCGGAAGTCACCCCGCACCACCTGTGGCTCACCGACGCGGCAGTGGAGGACTACGACACGAACGCCAAGGTCAACCCGCCGCTGCGCGAGGAACACGACCGCGCGGCGCTGCGCGACGCGCTGCGCGACGGGACGATCGACTGCATCGCCACGGACCACGCTCCGCATTCCGTGCTGGAGAAGAAGATCGAATTCGACCGCGCGGCCTTCGGCATCGTCGGCCTCGAGACCGCTCTGCCGCTCGGGCTGAAGCTCGTGCGCGACCGGGTCCTCACCCCGCTGCGCCTCTTCGAGACGCTGAGCACGGCGCCGGCCCGCGTGCTGCACGTCCCCGGCGGCCGCCTCGCCGTCGGCGACCCGGCCGACCTGACCGTGGTGGACCCCGAACGGCCCCACCGTATCGATCCGGATGCGTTCGTCTCGCTGGGACGCAACACCCCGTTCGCCGGCTACGAGGTGCCGGGAAGGGCCGTCGCCACCGTCGTCGGCGGCGAAGTCGTGTTCGAGTTGTCCTGACCGGGAACGGGAACCGGGGCGGGCGCCTCCCCCGGAGCCGCTTGCGCCTCCGCCTCCGCCTGCGCCTCGCTTGCCTGCGCCTCCGCCTGCGCCTCGCCCGCCTGCGCCTCCGCCCGCCGCTCCGCCCGCCGCCGGG
>JAAZOP010000438.1 GCA_012797735.1 Myxococcales bacterium | reverse complement strand
GGCCGGCGGCTCGGGCGCCGCCTCGGCGGGCCGGGGTTCGGCGGCCTGAGGCTCGGCCGGCGGCTCGGGTCGTGCCGGCTCCGGCTCGGGCGGCGGAGGAGCGACGGCCGGCCGCTTCGCCGCCTCCTTCCCGCGCAGGGAGGCCAGCAGGTCATCGACGTTGCCCATCGTGACCTTGCGCTGCCCGAGCACCTTGCGGGCGAGGTCGGTCTTGTCCCGCGCGGGCGCCTCGCGCCTCGGCTCTTCCTTCCGCGACTCGGGGGCCGTCCGCTCGGGCTTCGACTCCTCCGGCTCGGGGGCCGTCCGCTCGGGCTTCGACTCCTGCGGCTCGGGGGCCGTCCGCTCGGGCTTCGACTCCTGCGGCTCGGGGGCCGTCCGCTCGGGCTCCGGCTCCTGCTGCCGCGGTTCGGGGGGCGCCGGCTCCGGCTTGCGCTCAGGCGCCGGCTGCGCCGCGCCGCCGTCCGCCGCGGCCTTCGACTCGCCTTCCTCGGTGACCTCCTTGTCGCCGTGGCCGTGCTTCTCGCGCCAAGCCATGGCCTTGCGGACGATGTCGGCGGAGGCGCCTTCGAGCGCGATGAACTGGACGCCCATGCCGTAGCGCTCGCCGGGTTTCTGGGGGTCGAACGGCTTGGACCAGGCGACGCGGCCGACGCCGACCACGGCGGGGTTGCCGTCCTTGAGCAGCAACTCGAACCGCACCTCCGTGCCGCGCTCGCGCGGCTGCTTGGTCGGGACGTAGATGCCGCCCTTGCTGATGTTGACGGCGTAACCGTCGAGGAACGCATCGAGGTCCGGGTAGCCGAGCCGGATGCGGAAGGTGGCCGCGAAGCGCGGGGCAGAGCGGCGATCGACGGGGTTGTCAGGCATCCCCGAGCATCCTCTGGATCAAGTCATATACCGAACGGATCGCCTCGTCCAGTTTCGCGGGGTCACCGCCGCCGGCCTGGGCGAGGTCGTCCTTGCCGCCGCCCCGGGCGCCCACAACTTCGGCCAGCGTGCGGACCACCTTGCCGGCGGCGAGGCGTCCCTTGAGGTCGGGGGTGACGGCGACGAGCAGATTGACCTTGGCGCCGGCGACGCCGCCGAGGACGACGACGCCGCTGCCCAGACGCTGGCGCAGGGTGTCGGCCAGCTCGCGCAGCACCTTGGGCTCGCCGACCTCGACCCGCGCCGCGTGGACCTTCACGCCCGCGACCTCCCGCACCGGCGACGAGGCCGCCGGCGTCCCCGCGGCCGGTGCTCCGGCCCCGGCATCGCCCTGCATCGCCGCGAGCGCCAGCTTGCGCTTGAGCTCGGTGATCTCGCGCTCGTGCTCCTTCTCCCGCGCCAGCAGCTTCCCGACCCGCTCGGGCAGTTCGGCCGGCGCGACGCGCAGGGCGGCGGCCGCCTCGTGGGCGGCCCGTTCGAGCGCCCACAGGTGGTCGAGGGCTCCGGTGCCGGTGACGGCCTCGATCCGGCGGACGCCGGAGGCGATCCCGCCGTCGGCGACGATCTTGAGCAGGCCGATGTCGCCGGTGCGCCGCGCGTGGGTTCCGCCGCACAGCTCGAGGCTCTCGGGCGAGGCGCGGACCATCCGGACGACCCGGCCGTACTTCTCCTCGAAGATCGCCATCGCCCCCTGCGCCCGCGCGGTCTCCGGATCGGTCAGCTCCGTCCGCACCTCGTGGTTGGCCAGCACGTGGGCGTTGGCGAGCCGCTCGATCTCGCGGATCTGCTCCGGCGTCAACGGTTCGAAGTGCGCGTAGTCGAAGCGCAGGCGCTCCGGGGAGACGAGCGAGCCTTTCTGGGTGGCATGGGGCCCGAGGACCCGGCGCAGGGCGGCGTGGAGCAGGTGGGTGGCGGTGTGGTTGCGCCGCACGGCATCGCGTCGCTCGACATCGATCGCGGCGCGCACCACGGCGCCGCGGGCCAGCACGCCGGACTCGACCCTGCCGTGGTGGACGAACAGGTCGCCCGTCGGCTTGCGCGTGTCCACGATCCCGACCCGCAGGCCCGGCGCGGACAGGGTCCCGGTGTCGCCGACCTGCCCGCCACCCTCGCCGTAGAAGGGGGTGCGGTCGAGCACGACGGCGACCTCGTCGCCCGCCGCCGCCGACTCGACCTCCACGCCGTCCCGCAGCACGGCGAGCACGCGGGCGTCGTCCACCACGTCGCGGTCGTACCCCTCGAACGCCGTCGCGCCGTGGCGCTCGGCCAGCGCCAGCAGGGTCGCCGAAACCTGCTCCTCGCCGGAACCCTTCCAGACGGAGCGCTCGCGCTGGGCACCCATCGCCTCGTCGAAACCGGCCCGGTCGACCCCGAACCCCTGCTCGTCGCCGATGACTTCGATCAGGTCGAGAGGGAAGCCGTAGGTGTCGTAGAGCTTGAAGGCGATGGCGCCCGGGAGGACCCGGCGTCCGGACTCCTCGAGCCACTCGGTGTTGGCGGCGAGCAGGTCGAGGCCGCGCTGCAGGGTCTGGCGGAAACGGGTCTCCTCCTGGCGGACCACCTCCTCGATCAGGGCCCGGCGCTCCACCAGTTCCGGGTAGTCCGCGCCCATCATGGCGGTGACGCGCACCGCCAGCTCGTGGAGGAACGGACGGTCGATCCCGAGGCGATGGCCGTGGCGGACGGCACGGCGCAGCACGCGGCGCAGGACGTACTCGCGCCCCGACTTCTCCGGGAAGACACCCTCGGCGATCAGGAACGCGGCCATGCGGGCGTGGTCGGCGGCGACGCGCAGCGAGACGTCGTCGGCGGCGTCGACACCGTACTTCTTCCCGGCGATGCCCGCCGCCTGTTCGATCAGCGGCAGGAACAGGTCGGTGGAGAAGTTGGAATCGACCCCCTGCAACACCGACGCGATCCGCTCGAGACCGGCGCCGGTGTCGATCGAAGGCTTCGGCAGGGGCGCCAGCGGCCCGTCCGCGACCTTGCGTTCGAACTGCATGAACACCAGGTTCCACAGCTCGAAGTACCGCTCCCCGTTGTCCGGCGTCGCCTCGCCGAACGCCGGCCCGCGGTCGTAGAGGATCTCGGAACAGGGGCCGCAGGGCCCGGTGTCGCCCATCGCCCAGAAGTTGTCCTTGGCGCCGCAGCGGAACAGCCGGCTCTCCGGAATGCCGACCTGCCTGCGCCAGATCTCGTACGCCTCGTCGTCCTCCTCGAAGACCGTGGCGATCAGCCTGTCGGGCGAGAGGCCGTAGCCCTCCGTCAACAGCTCCCAGCCGAAACGGATCGCGTCGCGCTTGAAGTAGTCGCCGAACGAGAAGTTGCCGAGCATCTCGAAGAAGGTGTGGTGGCGGGAGGTGCGCCCGACGTTCTCCAGGTCGTTGTGCTTCCCGGAGATGCGGATGCACTTCTGGCAAGAAGCGGCGCGAACGTAGGGGCGAGTCTCGCGGCCGAGGAACACGTCCTTGAACTGGACCATCCCGGCGTTGGTGAACATCAGCGTCGGGTCGGACCGCGGCACCAACGCGGAGGACGGGACGACCTCGTGGCCGTGGGAGCGGAAGAAATCGAGGAACTTCCTGCGGATGTCGCGCGCCTGCATGGCGGGCGGAAATTGCCAGGAAGGAAGACGCAACGCAACCCCCGGAACCTGACGGGCAGGCTTCGCCGCGGTCCCCAAGGGAGGGCGGCGGCGGACGGGACGGAAGGTTCGGGGCCGGAGGGGAGGATCAGGCTAGAACCACGAGGAGATGCCGTACTTGTGCATCATGTCGACGAGCGAGAGGAGGAAGTTCTCGTCGCGCTGGAGCCGCATGCGGTAGCGGTTCTGGCACTCCTCGCGACCGGCGGCCGAGCGGCATTCCTCGGGGAGGTCGGTCGCCGGCGTGGCCGGATCCTCGAGCCGCGCGATCAGGGTCTTCCAGGCGTTCATCTGGTGGAGCAGCTCGCCGGAGATCGACGAGTAGGAGAGGCGCGCCCAGTCGGGCTGCCACGGCTCGCGGGCGCCGACCTTCGCCGAGACGTAGGTCTTGTGGAGCCGCGGGCTGTGGTACAGGACGCAGGCGTCGTTCTCGGTGATGCCGGCGGCCTGCATCGCGGGCGGGTCGCAGCCCTCGATCTCGAAGTAGTCGCCGCCGCCGTCGAGCGCCACGTACATCTGCTGTTCGTAGGAGGTGTCGAAGAAGACGGGGAACTCGGCGAGCGCGAAGGCGACGGCGTAGTTGCGCAGGATGTCGTTGGAGGAGGCGACGGACGGGATCGAGGGGTCGAACTGCCCCGCCGGGTCGGGGTTGCAGTAGTTGGCGACACCACCGCCGAACAGGCTGCAACCGCAGGCGAAGCCCTGCCAGAGGTACGGGTACGAGAGGCGCGGGGCGGCCTCGGTGCCGGTCATGCGCGGCGCATACCAGGAGGGATTGTCGAGCATCAGCGAGCCGAAGAGCATGTTCAGCTCGGTGGTGAACATGTCATAGTAGTTGAAGTAGTACCGCTCGTCCATCCCGTACGAGTAGCCCCACTCGCGCAGGACCAGCGCCATCATCGCTTCGAGCTTGTTGTTGATGAGACCCATCCGCGCCAGCCGGAAGTAGCCCTCCAGGCCCTCCTCGAAGCGGGACCACTGGTACTTCCCGAGGCCGGGCCGGACGTCGAGGTCGGCGAGGCCGAACTCCTCCTGGCCGGTGGGGAGGTAGGCGTTGAGGGCGGAGTCGCGCCGGTAGGAGCCGACGTCCGGCGTGGCGATGACGTAGGCCATGAAGTTGAGGGCGTCGCCGGCGGAGAGGAGCTGGTCCCAGGCGCCGTAGCCGAAGTGCGGGCCCTCGTCGAGGTCGAAGTCGCCGCCCTCGTACCACCACCGGTACCAGAAGTGCTGGTAGATCTTGCCGAACAGGTCGAAGGTGCTCCAGAGGCTGGAGCCGCCCCACTGGTTGCGGTAGCGGCGGAAGTGGCTGAACAGGTAGTTGCGGTCGAAGTACTCCCACTCGTTCTCGACGACCTCCCGGAAGCTGGCGCCCTCGTCGTGGACCGAGCACCAGGAGATGTCGTTCATGCGGGAGTTGCCGCAGTTCTTGTAGGTGAGCGCGTAGTACGGACTGCCGGCGAGGCGGCTGCTGTCGGTGACGTAGCGCTTCCAGTCCTCGTCGAAGTTGGAGCAGATGCGGTGGAGCGGCGGCGCCGAGGCGTCGAGCTGGCGCTGGCGGTAGTTCTCCACGCAGCGCTGGGCGACGATGTCCTCCTGCGGCGGGACGCCGTGTTCCGGATCGCCCGGATAGAGGTTGCCCTTGCCCCGGGCGTACGGGCAGTCCTCGTCCGTCTCGCAGCTCTCGCCGCCGACGTAGTAGACGAACGGCAGCTTGCGCAGCCAGGGACACTCGACGGTGCCGTCGGTGTTGATCGTGCAGCGGTGGCAGGCCTCCGTGCTCGAGTTGCAGGAGGCGTACGGCACGGCCGATTCGGCCCGCCCGCGCAGCGACCGCGGCTCGCCGTTGAAGACCTCGCGGCGCAGGCCGTAGGAGAAGAGGGCGTAGGCGGAGTCGTACGGCCCGAGGTCGGCGGTGTAGCCGAAGATGTCGCCGGCGTAGTCCATCACCGACGAGTACTGGTACGAATCGATGCCGTCGAGTTCGCGCGCCAGCTTGACGTCGCGCACGGCCTGCCAGTACTCGGCGACGTCCTCCCCGGTGTAACCGCAGACGATCTCGCCGGTGTGCGGGTCGGGCGTCGTCGTGCAGGTCTCGTACTCGCGGAAGTCCGGCATCGGGTGCTTCGCGGCGATCTCGTACCACTCGGGATGGTAGTTCGGGACATCGGCGCTGGCGCCGAAGTTGTGCTCCATGCCGAGCCCGTGGCCGAACTCGTGGATCATCACCCCCTTGAGGATCTGCCAGCGGAGGTAGAGGGCGACCTGGGCCGGGGAGTACGTGCCGTAGTCGCGGGCGAAGCGCAGCAGGCCGCCGTCATCGATGTACTCGAACCCCCGCGTCGGCAGGAAGCAGTGCCGCGGGTCGGTCAGCTTGTTGAAGGCCTCGCGCCGGGCCTGGATCCGGTCGACGTAGCTGGAGCGGAAGGGCGACACCGCGTCCAACACGCGCTCGTCGGTGGGCCGCAGGACGTTCGGCAACTGGTCGTGGTACCGGGGCAGCGTGCTCTGGTACTCGAGCAGCGTGTCCATCCCGTCCAGCAGGTCGCGCTCGAACGACGTCCCCGCCAGGGCGGCGACGCGGTGGGAGAGGATCATCGACCGGCCCTCCATCCCCTGGAGGCGCTCGGCCTTCTCCCCGAGGCGTTCGAGCAGCGTCTTGGCCGCCGCGGTCTCCTCGGGCGGGGTCATCAGCATCGGGTCGTAGAGCGTCGAGGCGCCGCCCTGCTCGACGGCGACCGGGCCGTAGGGGGCCGCGGTGTGGGGATGCTCGACGAGGCCGAGATTGGCGAAGTACTCGCGCTTGTACTCGGCGCTCATCGTCTCCTCGTCGCTGAGGATCCAGCGCTGCCAGTCCTCGTGGACCAGGTCCTCCGGCGCGAACAGGCCGAGCTGGTACAGGATGTTGCTCGGAGCGGCCTCGATGTTCTCCTTGGTGTAGCTGACGTTGGCGGAGACGAGGCGTCCGTTGCGCATGTCCTGGAGCGGCAGGGTGACGCCGCCGAACTGGGCGCCGGGCGTGTCGACCTCGTACCAGAAGTGGTGGCGGATGTCCCCGATCTCGGCGCAGGGCTGCTGCGGATCGGCGTCGCAGGGGTTGACCTGGAGCCGCACCGCGCACTCCGGACCCTCATAGCGATGCTGGTAGGCCGATTCGTCCCACTGGTCCAGCCGCCCGCCGAACTCCGCGATCCCGTGCGGGTCGCACTGCGGATTGCCCGGGGGGCAGGTCGGATGGACGATCCGGCAGTTCCACGCCGGACCGCCCTCGCTCGGCAGCGGCTGGTTGCGCACCTTGCGCACCACGCCCATCATCACCTCGTTCCACTGCCAGATCGCCTGCATCGAGGGCTCCACCAGGTAGGGTGGGAAGTGCTTGGAGAGGGTGTAGGTGATCGGGCGCACGGCGCGCCGGTTCATCGGGCGGTACTTGCCGGGCATGCGACGGCCGTCGGGACCGACCTCGAGATCGTTGGCCCACAGGTCGTGCCGGGCGCCCCAGTAGTTGAGCGCGTCGGTGATGCCGTAGTCGCGGCTGAGCCCCTCCTCCTCGTCGGGGAGACCGCCGCGGATGTAGACCTGCTGGGCGAGGCGGATGATGCCGAAGCGGTCGTAGAGCGTGTTGGAGACGTTGATCGGCTCGTAGTCGGGGACCGGTCCGGACCGGAGGAAGGTATTGCGGACGGCGATGCGGAACGACGTGCAGGGGACGCCGATCTGGAAGGCGCAGACGAAACCGTTGTAGCCCATCGCCGGGGACCAGACTTCCTGCGTCACGAACGACAGGTAGTACGGCGGCTCCTCGCCGGTGGTCGGGTCGTCGAGAATGTCATCGACCGCCTCGCACTCGGTCGTCCAGTACGGCGCGAGGTCGGCCCAGGTGAGCGGTCCGCCGCCGGCGGGGGTGATCTCCGCCAGCTGGGCCTCGGTGAGGCCCAGATCGATGCCGCACTGCCGGACCGTGTTCTCGAAGTCGGCCTCCATCCCGGCCGGGACGCGCATCACGTCGCGGCAGGAGCGGGGGCACTGGGCCGTGTCCACCTGCACCTGCCAGGTGTCGGGGCAATCGGAGCCCTCGTCGCACAACCACGCCGCCGGCTGGCGCTCGACGTAGCCGAAGGCCTGGTAGGCGTCGAGCGAGGCCCAGTAGTAGCCGAGGACGTTGTTGGTCGTCCAATCGACGCGCATGTACTCGCGTTCCCACCACATGCGGTCGCGGGAGTTCTCCTCGGTCACGATGCTGACCTCGCCCGTGGCCGGGTTGTACTGGCGCTGGATGTCGAAGTGGCTCTCGATCGGGAAGGCCGCCAGCGGCTCGCCGATGTATCCGGTGTCGGCGGGCGGGATCGTCCCGTTGGCCACCACCTCGTAGGTGCGGACGGCGACGAGGTAGTTCTCATCGATGATGAAGCGGACGCGGGCCATCGAGGAGGTGCTGTAGTCCCAGGTGGAGTCGCCCTTGAACGTGAAGTACGAGGATTCGAAGGTGTGGTCCTGGACCCACCGCGAGTAGAACCACTCGCCTTCGAGGACGTCCTTGCGCAGGACGTTGGTCTGGACGTAGCTGCGCGGCTCGCGGGCCTCCTGGCAGGCGGCCAGGGCGGCGAGCGCGAATCCGGCGAGGAGGAGACGCAGGCCGATGCGCTTCATGGTGCCGTACTCCTTGGTGTCGTTGCTGCGCGTGGTCATGTTGCACCTCCCTCCCTATTCCAGGCTCCCGGAGTAGGAGATCCAGGTGTTGAGGCCGTACGCGCCCTGCAGCTCGAGCCAGTACCGGATGAACGACTCGTAGCTGTCCACGTCGTAGCGGAGCTGGCTGAGGGCCTCGGCGTACTGGTCGGTCGCCACGCCGCAGCGGGCGGCGGCGAGGGTCGCGGCGTTGGTGCACATCGTGCCGTTGCAGACGCCGCCCCGCTCGCCGCCGGCATCCACGAGCGCCTGTTCCATGCAGTCGAGGAGCTGCTGCTGGGTGGAGGCCTTCTGGACGATGGCGAAGCCGAGGGACGCGCCGCCGGAGCCGCGCGCGTCCGGTTCGATGCGGAAGGCGAGATACGTTCTCCGGAATCTCTCCGAGGTGAAGGTGGCGAAGTCGCAGTCCTGCATCTGGCCGACGGCGCACTCGCGCGACCCCTCGGGCACGCGCGCGCCGCCGCCCGAGCCGACGACGTAGATCTGCGCCTGCTCCTGGAAGGTCGGGTCGAAGGAGGTCGGGATCTCGGCGAGGCCGTAGCTGACGCCGAGCATCTGGACGTAGAACGAGGCCGACTCGAGCGGGGTGAGGGCGGAGAGGGAGGTGTCGGCGGCCCAGCAGGGGCTCTCGCCGGTGTCATCGACGAGGCAGGCGCCGCGCCAGAACATCGGGTAGATGATGCGGGTGTCGGTGCCGCCGGAGCCGGTGGAGAGGACGCGCGGCATGTAGTAGCCGGGCTCGTCGGCGAGCAGACCCGTCATGAGGTAGTTGATCTCCGTCGGGAACAGGTCGTACATGTTGACGAAGTACGGTTCGTCGATCGTGTAGCCGAAGCCCCACCAGCGGGTCAGCATGTACTCGAGCGTGAAGATCTTGTCGTACAGGGTGCCGACGCGCTCGAGGCGGTTGATGCCGTCGAGGCCGCCCTGGTAGAGCGAGTAGGTGTACTTGCCGACGCCGAGCGGGATGTTGAGGCTGCCGCGATCGAGGAAGCGGTTGTTCCAGGCGTAGCGGTCGCGCCAGCCCTCGAGGATGTACGAGCCGATGTTTGGCTGGGCGATCGTCTGCACGAACCAGTTCAGGATGTCGACGCTGGCCATGTACTGGTCGTAGAAGCCGAACGGCTCGCGGCTCTCCCGGTAGTTGCCGATGTTGGCCGCCCACTTGTGGAACATGTCCTGGAAGATCTTGTGGGCCACGCTGTAGAAGCGCATGTAGCCGGAGAAGTACGGGTAGTAGTCGAAGGTGTAGCGGTAGCGGCGGAAGGCGAACCGCAGGTAGTTGCGGTCCCAGTAGTCGCGCAGGTTGTGCACGATCTCGCGGTAGTTCGCCCCCTCGTCGAACGTGTTGACCTCGCCCATGTAGTCGCTCTGCTCGTCGGTGGCGAACTTGTAGTAGCGGTCCACGAACCGGCCGCCGGCCGCCCGGGCGTCGCGAAGATCCTGGCGCAGGTTGGAGCAGGCCTGGACGTCGTTGTAGGACGTGTGCCAGGTGGTGCACTTCTGGGTGAAACCGAGGTCGACCTGCTCGGGGACCAGCTCGGCGGCGTGGGGGCCGCCGGCGGAGAACGGGCAGTCCGCGTCGGTCGAGCACGGCTCGCCGCCGTGGTAGTACTTCCAGTAGTGGACGTCGCTGCGGTCGGAGCGCGGGGCGACGCCGGGGTCCTCCTCCCAGACCTCCATCACGTCGCCGTAGCCGGCATACAGCGCGGCGATGTCGTACGAGGGGTTGCCGGACAATTCGTCGTACCAGTTGCCGGTGTAGTCCATGATGGAGGCGTTGGCCCACCACTTCATGCCGGCCAGCTCGCGGGCCTGGATCACGTCGTTCTGGACGTCGGCGAAGTGGGCCAGTTCCACGTTGTCGAGGTGTCCGTCGCCGTTCGTGTCGAAGGAGGGATCCTCCGGGTCGGGCATCGGGTTCGCCTCGACGATCGCCCAGTACTGCGGGAAGTAGTTGGTCGAGTCGGTCGAGCCGATGAAGTTGTGGCGCAGGCCGAGGACGTGGCCGAACTCGTGGTAGATCAGCGGGTGGTAGAGCATCGCGTCGAGGAGGAAGGTGAGCTGCGGCCGGTCGAGGATGCCGGGGTACTCGCGCTGGAGTCGATCCACGAAGTAGCTGACCGTGTTGTCGATGAAGACCGCGGGCCGCTCGACGGCCCCCTTGTTGAGCCGCATCTCGTGGTGGCGCCACTGGGCGACCTGCTCGGCCAGAGGCCGGCGGAAGTGCGAGGTGACGTCGAGACGCCGCGGGAGCGCGTTGGCCATGCCGGACGGCAGCTTGGCGACGTCGTTGACGGCCAGCGCATCCTCGGTGTCGAACAGGACGCGTTCGATGTCGGTGCCGATCAGCGACTGGACGCGGTTGGAGTAGGTGTTGCGCCGGCCGAGTTCGCCACGGAGCTGCTGGGCGCGGGCGAAGGCGCGCTCCATGTTGGCGGACATCTCGGCGAAGGACTGCTGGAAGACCCGCGCGGCGCCCGGGTGGAGGTCGCCCGGCATCTCCTGCTGCGGAATCGCGGGCCGCTCGACCAGGCCGGTCAGGTTCTGCACGTACTCGCGGTAGTACTCGCCCATGTAGAACTCTTCCTCGGTGACGCGGCCGGTCTCGAGGTCGAGTTCCGTGAGGACGCGGGTGCGCCAGATGTCGAGCTGCGGGCCGCTGCAGTTGGCGTCGCCGGCGATGAACTCGCCGGTGATCGGGTCGTGGCGGGGCTCGGCGACGCCGGCCCAGCCGGTGGTGGCGTCGTTGACGTACGAAAGGAAGGAGTAGCGCAGGTCGCCCCGCTCCTCGCACGGCTCGCCGGGATCGTTCGGGCCGTCGCGCCCGGCGGGATGCCGGACGCACGAGTTGACGCGCCCGACCAGCACGCACTCGTCGCCCTCCATCGCCAGGAAACGGTCGGCGTCGAAGTCGGCCTCCTTGGTGGTGGTCTCGAGGAACGCGGCGTAGCGGCCGACCCCGGTCGGGACCGACGGCCCCTGGTCGCGGGAATCGATCGCCAGGCGGCAACCGTACGGCTCACCCGCGTACGTGCGCCGCTCGGGCGGGCAGAAGCCGAACACGTCGCGACCGCCCTCGCAACGGTATGCGTCGCCGTTCTCCCAGTCGAAGATCCAGTCGTGGTCATCGGTGCCGCCGTCGTCCCACGACGGGAGCGGACGGCCCTGGAGGACGCGCACCATCTTCATGTAGGCGTGGTTCCACTCGCCGGCGATGCGGATCGCGGGGCGCAGCAGGTGCAGCGGGGTCTCGGTCGTGGTGTAGAAGTAGGTCTTGCGGACGGTGCGGTCGCGCGGCGGAATCGGGTTGCCGGAACCGTCGTGCCAGTTCTGCCAGATGTTGAAGCGGCCGATCGGCCAGGTCCAGAAGTCGGTCATGCCGAAGACCGGGTCCTCGGGATGGATCGCGTCGCTGGCGTCGTAGGTCGGGCGGCCGACGCGCCAGAAGCCGAACTGGTTGTGGCGCGAGTCGGGCCATTCCTGGGCCTCGTACTGCCGGTTCGGCGGGACCTTGAGGAACGACTGGCGCATCGTGACCAGCGAGGAGGTGCAGATCGGCGCATCGATGTAGACCGACATGCACCAGGGCACCATCTCCCCGGTGTACGGGTCATCGACGTTGCCCGGGGTGTAGATCTCCTGGGTCACGAAGTCCATGTAGTAGAGCTCGTTCTCGCCGCCGTAGTCGGCGACGCGGGTCACGCCCTCCCGGGCGTCCTCGGCGGCCGACGTGCGGATGAACTTGGGCCGGAAGTTCTCGGGCCACTGGATGCCGACCGAGTCGGACCCCTCCTGGACGAAGAACGGGGCGGGCTCGCGGCTGTAGATCTGCACGATGTCGTACAGCGCGGCGGTGAAGACGTCGGTGGTCGTGATCAGGTTCTGCGACCAGTCGACGCGGATGAACTCGCGCTCCCACCAGTGGCGGTCGTAGTCGTTCTCGACGATGACGTTGACCTCCTCGCCGGTGACCGCGTTGTAGTCGCGCCGGATGTCGAAATGGGAGAGGATCTTGAAGGCCAGCACCGGCTCGCCCTGGATCGGGTTCCACTCGACGTTCGCCCCCTCGGTGAACTCGTAGGAGCGGATCGCCACCAGGTAGTTCTGGTCGATCAGCCAGCGGATGCGGGGGATGGGCATGCCGCCGGCGTAGTTGATCCAGTCCGCCGAACAGTCGCCGGGGAAGGCCATGTCGCCGGCCTCATAGTCCGTGCGGATCACGCAGGTGCGGTAGTACCACTCGCCCTCGAACAGCGACTTCTGCACCGCATTGGCCTGCACGTAGCTGCGCGGCGTCTGCTCCTCGGCACAGCCCGCCGCGAGCAACCACAGCGCCGGCAGAACGATCGCACCGAACGTCTTGATCCTGGTCATCCGAGCCCTCCATTCACCGCGCGGCGACCGCGCGCAACTGCCGGTCCTCGACCGAGGCGACCTCGTCGTCCTCGCCGTCACCCATGATCGTCTGCACCAGCCCGTCCACCGACAGGGCCACGTCGAAATAGATGTTGCTGTAGCGGTTGAAGAACGGCGCCCAGTACTCTCCGTCGTCCCGGAGCTGGCTGTTCACCGTCGAAACGCCCAGCGCGAACGACAGGTAGTCGAAGGCGTCGTAACCGATCTCGATCGCGTACGACATCGAACCGCGATGGTCGGTGTTGTCGGGCGACTCCTCGACCGTCACCGGCCCCCCCAGCGTGTCGACCTCGGCCGGAGCCACGGGGTACAGCAGCGCGTTGATCACCCCCACCTGCACCGTCGTGTAGAACTTGTCGAACCAGTAGATCTGCGCGGTGAAGGTGTTGGAAAACGACATCGAAGGATTCCGCGAACCCATGTTGAAGCACTCGGTGCGGTCCTCCAGGTTCGAAGGACACGGGAAGACGGTGTCCTCCGCCACCGCGCCGGTGTACTTGTTGAAGTTCTTGTTGTACTTGAAGCTGTACGACAGCTCCAGACCGCCCAGCACGTCGAAGCTCCGCGCCAGGCTGAGCGACGGCGCCAGCGAGAAGTACAACGTCCGCGCCTGGGAAATCTTGCTCGTCGGGAAACCGAAGGTGATCCCGCCCCCCAGCCGGATGTCGACGACCGGGATCGTGTAGAACGGGCTGTAGACGAACCCGAGCGTGATGTCCGAGACGACCGGCTCGTAGATGTCCTGCGTCGAGTCGGAGTTCGTGATCTCCTGCTCGACCGAGAACCCCAACCGCGCGCTCAACCGATCGTACAGGTAGTAGCGCGGGTTGAAGGACCACGACATCACGTAGCTCGGGTTGTAGTCCGGCTCCGCCGACGGGTCCATGCTCAACGCCGTGAACGCATTCTCGTAGACGATCGACGTCCCGCGGTAGGGGAGCAGCTCCTCCTCCTCTTCCTCGGTCGTGACGACGTCGTCCGGGTCCGTTCCCTGCGCCGCCGCCCAGCCGGGGCCGAGCAGCACGGCGACCACCAGGGCACCGCGAAGTAGGACTCTCACGATGTAACCCTCCGTTCCTTTGCCTGTCGCTCTGGAGACGATCCGGGAGCGAAGTTGCCGGAATAGAACGATCCCGCCGCGGGTTTGTCAACCCGAAACTCGCCAGGCTCCCCGCTCGGAAAACGCTCGCGCCGGCCCGCGGACATGAACATCCGGGCGGGCGTTTCAAGCAAGAATCGTTCCGGTCACGGACGAACCCCCCACCCGTCCGGCACAGCCGCAATTCCGCCCCGAACACCAACGCCCCCGCCTCATCCGCACCGGATCTGTGACAGGGCGTCGCAGACCCGCGCGCCCGAAGCCGGGGTGGCGGCGCGATCCGAGAGAACGTAAGGAGTCGGTCAGGGACAGGTGGCGAGTCGCAGCCGAGGGCCGCGCGCGGCGTCGCCGGACTCCACGTACCACAACTCCCAGCCGCCGGCGGTACGCCGAGCGCCCGGCGCCCGCTCGTCGCGCACCGCCGCCGCGCCGACTCCGGTCCGTCCGGCCACGACGGGACCCCAGCCCCACGGCTCGAACCGCGGCAGCGCCGGGGACCGCTCCGCCGGCGCCGCGAGCACCGCCCCCAGGCTCCAGTCCGGGACCGCGGCCTCCGCGGCGAGTCCGCCGCCGACCGTCCGCCCGCGCGCCGCAACGATCCAGACCGAGGAGCCGTCCGGCGCGACATCGGCGACGTCGGGCTCCGCGATCGCGTCGAGGTCCACCCAGCGGTCGGGAACGGCGAGGGCCGAGGCCGTCAACACGGGTCCGCCGGCGCCGCGCCAACCCGTCCCGTCCGGTTGTTCGAGGGCGAGGCCGATGCCCGCGCCGTCGCCGCCGGCATACAGCAGACGCATCTCGCCCTCGACGGGCCAGACGGCCGGTGCGCCGACGCGCCCCGCTTCCCAGGGTTCGGTCGGAGCGAGGACCGGACGGTCGGAGCGGCGGAGGAAGAGGCCGCCGGCACGGGCCACGGCAAGTCCGATCCCCGCGTCGTCGCCGCCGGCGTAGAACAGGTGCCACTCGCCGTCGCGCACGGCGACGGCGGGTGCGCCGACGCGGTCGCCTTCCCACGGCTCGGCGGGGGAAAGCAGCGGGTCGCCGGCGGCGGCGACGAGTCGCGTCGCGGCGTCGCGGTCGAAGCGGAGGATCTCGGCGCGGCCGCCGCGGCGCACTTCGGCCGCGATCCACGTTCCGGCGGCGTCCGCGACCGGGTCGGGGTGCGTTACCGCGGCCGCCACGACCTGGATTTCGCAGCGTCGCCCGGGGTCGCAGTCGGCGTCGGCGGCGCACGGGACGGCGACGCAGCGGCCCGCCAGGGCGGAGCAGGTCTCTCCGTGGGAACAGTCGGCGTCGGCGGCGCAGGCGGCGACGCAACCGCCGAGGTGGCAGACGAAGCCCGGCGGGCAGGAAGCCGCGACGGCCGGATCGCAGGCGGCGGCGCAGCGTCCGAGAGCGGTGATGCAGGTCGTTCCGCCGTCGCATTCGGCCGCCGTGGCGCAGCGCACCACGCGACACAGGCCGCAGCGGCACCGCTCCTCGCCCTCGCAGTCGGCGTCGTCGCCGCACGAACGGGCCTCGCCGGCGACGCACCAGCCCGCGGCGGATGGGGCCCCCGGCGCGGCGACCGCCTCGGCCGTGCCGAGGCAGACCTGGACGGGGCCGCGGTCGGTCCACGGACCGAGGCCGGTGCAGGGGCGCGCCGGAGGCTCGTCGTCGCGGCCGACGGCGCCGCACCCGGCGGCGAACAGGATCAGCAGCGGCAGGAAGGCTCTCACCACGTCACCCCCGTCCAGAACTGCAACGCCCAGACGACGCCGCCGGCCTCGAACGCCCCGCCCACCCGCTCGGGGTCGGTCTTCTCCGTGCGGAACGCCGGCAGCCAGTGGGCCTGGAGCGCCAGCCCCGCCTCGAGTTCGCGGCGCGCTCCCCGGGCAGGGTCGCCGTCGTCGCCTTCGTCGATGTCCGGGGGTTGGTCGAGGTCGCGGTCGCCGGCGGGGGCTTCGCCGAGGTCTTCGGTCCCGTCGTCGAGCGTCATCTTCCAGCCGGCGCCCAGGGAGAACAGGTGGCGGTCCGGGTCGGCGACATTGCCGAGGCCGGTCTGGGGCGGCACGGGGCTCGGTTCGTAGGCGTAGCCCGCGCGCAGCGCGAGCCGGTGCCCCGCCGCCGGGGAGAACTCGTATTCCAGGCCGGCGGCCGGCAGGACCGTGTCGAGCCAGGCGGGGTGCGGGAACAGGCGATGGAGGATCGGCGCGTCGCCGCCCAGCGAAACCTCCGCGGCGGCGTCGGCGAACGGGTCCGACAGTCCCGACCACATCTGCCAGGCGACATCGACGCAGAGGGTGAAGCCGGCCCAGCGGGCGGCGGCGCCGAAGGCCAGGGTGCGCGGCGTGTAGTACGCCGCTCCCGCGAGGTGCGCGTGCGCGGCGCCCGACAACGCCTCGTCGTCGAGCGCGGCGCGCGCGTCCAAGTCCAGGTCCACGTCCATCGCGAGGGCGTCGCGGAAGGAGACGCCGAAGGCGAGGAACGGGGCGGGCTCGAAGAGCAGGCCGGCGACCGCGGCGGCGCGCAGGGGCATGGCGAGCGCGACGTCCGCCGCGCCGCGCGGCGTTCCGCCGGCGGTGTCCAGCGCGATCGTGCCGCGGGCGACCGCATCGGCCAGCAGCGTGGCGCCCGCGCCGAGCGAGAAGCCGCCGCCGATCTCGACGGCGAGGACCCCCGACAACGAGGTGCGGTGCAGCCAGTCGCTCCAGCGCAGCAGGCGCGGCTCCGTGGCGCCGGGCAGGCCGATGCGGGCGAGCCACCGGTCGGGGACGTGCAGGGCGAGGGCGGCGCCGAGGTGCAGCGCGCCGAGGCGGAACGGAACGGCAGCGCCCAGGACGACGCCGTGCGCGGGCTCGAGCCCCGCGTCCCGGCCGTTCAGCACGGCATCGGGGAAGGCCGCGAGGTACCCGAAGGCGAGGCGCGGACCGGGGCCCCGCGCGGCGGCGGCGGCGTTCTGCACCGGAGCTTCGAGCGCCTCGCCGGCGGCGCGCCCGGCGGTGCCCATCGCCGCGGCGCGGGGGCCGAAACCGAGGGTATCGAGCGGGTCGGCGCGTCCAGGGGACGCGGCCGCGAGCCGTGCGACGGCGAGGACGAGGAGGAGGGCGGGGCGCATCGTCATCGCCACTCCATGCCCAGCGTGGCGCCGGCGGCCAGGACCACGCCGCGGCCCTCGACCCGCTCCGCGGGGGCTCCCGGGTCGCCGGTGGGGACGAGCGCGGAAGCCCCGGCGACCCACTCGGCGGCGAGGTGGGCGTCGAGGCGCAGGGCGGTCTCGTCGTCGAGGTCCAGACCGAGGCCGAAGCCGGTGGCGAGGCGGTGTCTGTCTCCGTCGAGTCGGGCGGCCCCCGGCGCGTCCTCGGGAAGGATCCGCGACTCGAACGCGTAGCCGCCGCGCAGCGCGAATCCCACCCGACCCAGGGCGAAGCGGTACTCGCCGCCCAGACGGACGCCGAAGGCGTCGCGGAACGGCAACTCGACCTCGCGCGGATCGATCCGCACGCCCTGCAACTCAGCGGCGACGTCCGCCGCGGCCCCGCGGAAGGCGGACCAGCGGGCCCAGGACAGGTCGATCTCGAGGCTCCCGCGGCGGGGCGTCCAGGCGGCGCCGAGGATCAGGGTGTGCGGGCGGAACAGGCCGGCGATCGACGCGGTGAGCCCGGTCGAGGCGCCGCCCGCCTCGACGGAGGCGGCCGCGGCCGCGGGTGCGGAGAACTCGGCGCGCCAGGTCACGGCCAGGGCGAGGACGTCGAGGGGCGCCCAGCGCAAGCCGGCGATCGGCGCGGCGGTCGAGTACATCTCGGAGGCGGCGCGGCCTTCCACGGCGCCCGTGGGCCCCTCGCGCAGCTCGAAGGGACCCCGGATCCCGGCGAACAGGTCGAGCGCGACGCCGGCGGACCAGCCAGCCGGGAGCCGCAGGGCCAGTGCGGGCAGGACGAGCCACCGGGCCGTGCGACCCTCGTAGTACGGGAAGGCCGGCTCATCCGGCGGCCGGGCGCGGATCGCGACGACGGCAGCCGGTGGGGCGTGGACCGCGAGGCCGAAAGCGAGTCCGGGGAGCCAGGGGAGCGGCAGGGCGAGCGGCAGGTCGAACCCGAAGACGAATCCGCCGGCGTGTTCGAGGTCGACGTTGCGGTCGCCGGCGCGCAGGCGGGCATCGACGGCGCTCCAGCCCAGATGCAACGAGGCGCGGTCGGCGGCCGCGAGGCCCGCGGGGTCGTGGAAGCAGGCGGAAAAGTCGCCGGCCGTGGCGGCGACGGCGCCCGCGGCGGCCGCGGCGGGCGAACCCAGCCCGAACAGGTCGGGGGTCGAGGCGGCGGCAGGGGCGGCCGCCAGCAGGAGCGCGGGCAGGATGACGACGCGCGGAAGGCTCATCGACGACGGCGGAGGCGCAGGGCGGCGAGCGCGGTGAGGGCCAGCGGCAACGCCCACGGAGCGGGGCGGGCGCCCGGCGCGCGGCAGCCGCAGTCGTCGGGCGGCGGCGAGCAGTCGAGGTTCAGGCCGCCCCGCGGCTCGAGGCAAGTCCCGGGGTCGCCGGCTGCGGGGTAGATCGCCGTCAGGCCCTCGGTGTCGTCGGCCGTCAGGTCGCGCAGGTCGCAGTCGCCCGGATAGCTGCGCGGTCGCATCGTGGCGCCGATCGCCGTGGAGTGGTCCAGGCCGAGCGCGTGGCCCGCCTCGTGCGCCGTCGTGTTCCAGATATCGACCCGACCCGACGCGCAGTCCGTGCCGAAGGTGAAATCGACCCCGTTGTACTCGATGTCGGCGTCGAGGATCGCGCCGTTCTCGACGGCGTAGGTGATCGTGGTGAGGGCGATGCCGTTGGGCGGGTACTCGTCCGGCCAGTCGTCCTCGAGCCAGCGGACGCAGTTGGCGTTCGCGCCCTGCTGCAGGAACTCGGCCCGACAGCAGCTCGCGACCGGCGTCATCGTGAACGCGACGTAGGCGCCGGGGACGTCGTTCCAGACGCCGAAGCCGGCCTCGACGGCGGCGCGCACCTCCTCGAACGCAACGTCGTCGGAGCCGGCGGCGTGCAGCGTCATCGGCAGGCAGTTGGAATCCGCGACGTGGAGCGGCTGATGCGGCTCCTCCCGGGTCGTGGCCTGGACCCAGGCGCGGGCCGGGGCGGCGGGGAGGAGAGCGGCCGTCAGGGCGAGGCAGGCGAGGCGGGTCACGGCGGCGCCTCCGCCAGCGCCGCGCGCAGCTC
>JAAZOP010000437.1 GCA_012797735.1 Myxococcales bacterium | reverse complement strand
GCGCCGGGCGCGGCGGCGACGTTCCTGCGCGAGCACGTCGCCCCGAGCGGCGCGCCTCCGACCTGCGCCGACGCCCTGGTTCCCGTGCTCGAGGAGCTGGTCGACGCGACCGGCCTCTTCCGGCTCCTGCCGCTGGTGCTGCCGGGCATCGAGGCGGAGCGCGGCCTGGCTCCGGCGCCGTGAGCGTTCCGGCCGCCGTTGCCGCGATCCGCCGCGGATGGTAGCGTGCGGACCGTGAGAACCGCGCCGTCCGGCAGTCCGGTCGCAGGCGGCAGGACGCCGCGGCGGCCCGCGACGCGGGGGCGGTCCGCCGGGATGCCGGCGGACTGCGTGCTGGTGGCGGGTTTTCCGTCGAGCGGCAAGTCGGCGGTGGTGCGCTGGCTCGGCCGGCAGGCGCTGCAGTCGGCGCGCCGGCCCGCCGTGGCAACGCTCGAGTGTTTCCCGTCGGAGCCGCGCCCGGCCTGGACCGTCGCCGGTCCGCGCGACGTCCCGTGGCGCCGCTGGACGAGCGGCGATCGGTGTCCGGATCATGCCCTGGCCCTGCGGCTGCCGGAAATGCGCGACTGGGCGGAACGCGCGGGCGCCGACCTGCTGCTCGTCGAGAGCGCCGGGCTCTGTGGCCGTTGCAGCCCCTACCCGGTGCGGAGCGTGGCGGTGTTCGTCGCCGACGCCTCGGCCGGCCGCGGCGCGCTGGCCAATGTCGGCCCGATGCTCACGACCTGCGACCTGTGCGTGCTGACGCGGCCGGACCGCGTGACGCCCGCCGAGCGCGAGATGCTGGTCGCGGCGGCCCGCGCGGCGGGCCGCGCCCCGGTGCTCGGCCTGGACGGGCTCACCGGCGAGGGAGCCGATGCGCTGTGGACCCGCGCGGCGGCCCTGCTCGACGGCCCCGGCGAGGCGGGGCTGCGCGCCGCCCTGCCGCAGTTCTACTGCTCGTACTGCCTGGGACGCGAGCGGGTCGGCATCCTGGACCTCTGAGCGGAGCGACCGGGAAGGCACGGTGCGATGGAGTTGCAGGCGCTGACCCGGATCTGGAAGCTGTCGCCACCGGCCTCGGCGCTGTTGCTGGCGTTCCTCCAGTTCCGCCGCGAGCCGCGCGGCCGGCTGGCGCACCTGGCGCGTCTCGAGCCGCGCGACCTGCCCGCGGCCCTCGACGAACTGCGCTCGCGCGGCCTCGTGCAACCCGGCGCCGGTCGCGACCGCCGCCTCGGACTGGTCGACATCGAGACGTTCGAACGCCTCGCCCGTCGGGCCGCCGGCCGGGCCGGCGCGGATCCCGGACGGCTGGAGCTCGAGCTGGAGGTCGTCCGCGAAGTGCGCGAGGCGGTGGGCCGGCCGTCGATCACGGTGATCAGCCCGCGCGAGCGGGCGAGGGGCGACGGCGAGCCGCCGCGCCCCGTGGCGGAGTACCTGCGCGCCCTCTTCCCGTACCTCGACCTGCGCCTCGGCACGCGCTGCAACTTCAACTGCCGCTACTGCCTGCTGGGTCACGAGAAGCGCAGCACGCGCGACCTGGCCGAACTGGAGGCCGACCTGCGGCACGGACGCCGGCTCGGGCTGGAATGCCTGTCGTTGACCGGCGGCGAGCCTTCCCTGCACCCGGACCTGCTGCGCGTGATCCGGCGCGCCCGTGCGCTGGGCTACCGGCGGGTGATCCTGGTCACCAACGCCAGCCTGCTCGCCTCGGGCCGCAACCTCGACCGCCTGCTCGACGCCGGGGTCGACGCCGTCGGCTTCTCCTTCGACGCGGCGGACCCCGTCGTCTCGCGACGGTTGTGGCGGCGCGACGCCTACGCCCAGGTGGTGGAGGGGATCCGGCGGGTGATGGAGCACGACGAGATCGTCGTCGGGAGCATCTCCGTCCTGACGCGGCTCAACCTGCAGCTCCTGCCCGGTCTGGTGCGGCGGCTGGCGGAACTGGCGCGGGGCCGGAGGGGGCTCTACCTGCCGGCGATCGATTTCGTGATGCCGGAGGAGAACGCCTGGACGCACCGCCGGGCGCTGGTACCGCGGCTCCGCGAGGCGGCCCCCCACCTCGAAGCCGCGCTCGGCGAGGCCCGGCGGCTCGACCTGCCGCTCGTCTTCCGCGGCGTCCCGGCCTGCGTGATGCCGGCGCACCGGGAGTGGGACATGGAGCGCTACATGTCGATCTTCGAGGTCATCGACCTGGGCGACCGCAGCCGCCAGCACCGGGCTGGGCTCGACTTCCTGCGCTACAAGCCGCCGGGTTGCGCCATGTGCGCGCACCGGCGGGGCTGCCTGGGCGTGTACCGCGCCTACGCGAACCTGTACGGCACGCGCGAACTGCGGCCCGTGCCGGCCCCGCGACCGGAGGAGCAGCCGTGCGCCTCGTGATCGCCGCCGGACCGCCCGCCGCCGGCAAGACGGCCGTGCTGGCCCGCGCCCTGGGCCGCCTGGCCCGCCGCGGCCTCCGCATCGCGGCGCTCAAGTGCGACGGCCTCGTCGCGCACGACCGCGAGGCGTACCGCGCCGCGGGGATCGATCTGCAGGTCACGCGGAGCGGCGAGATGTGCCCGGACCACCACACCGCCGTGGCGATCGGGGAGTTCGCGACCGAGGCCGCGGCGCGCCGCGCGGACCTCGCCGTCGTCGAGACCGCCGGCCTGTGCGACCGCTGCAGCCCGTTCCTGCGGCGCGTCCCGAGCCTGTGCGTCCTGTCGACCGCCTGCAACCTGCGCGCGCCCGCCAGGATGCGCCCGCTGATCCAGGGCGCCGACGCCGCCGTCCTGACGAAAGGGGAACTGGTCAGCCAGGCGGAACGCGAAGTGCTCCGCGCGGTCCTGCGCCGCCTCCGGCCGGGGCTGCCGGTGTTCGAGGTCAACGGCCTGACCGGCGAGGGGGTCGAGGTCCTGGCGACGTGGCTGGTCCGGCGGCCGCCGATCGAACTGCTGCCGGAGGAGCACCTGCGGCACCCGCTGCCCCGGGGGAGTTGCTCGCTGTGCCGGGGAGGAATTCGATGACGTCGGGAATCCGATCGCTGCGGCTGCGCGTCGAGAGCGGCACGGGCAAGGACGGCCGGCCGGAACCCATCCGCCGCTGGGAGGTCCGGCCGGGCGAGGTGCTGGCCGTCGTCGGTCCCACCGGCTCGGGCAAGACGCGCCTGCTCGCGGACGTCGAACGGCTGGCGCGCGGGGACTCCCCGTCCGGCCGGCGCGTGCGCGTCGAGGGGACGGGCGTGGCGGGACGCGGACCCGAGGCGCTCGTCGCGCGCCTGAGCCAGGCGATGGGCTTCTACCTCGACGCGACCGCCGGCGAATTCCTCCGCCTGCACGCGGAGCATCGCGGCCGGCCCGAGCCGGCGCGGCTGGCGGCCGAGGCGCTGGCGGCGGCCAACGGCCTGGTCGGCGAGCCGTTCGAGGCCGACACGCCGCTGGCGCTGCTCAGCGGCGGCCAGGCGCGCGCGCTGATGGTCGCCGACGTCGTGCTGGTCAGCGCGTGCCCCGTGGTGCTGATCGATGAGCTGGAGAACGCCGGCATCGATCGCCTGCGGGCGCTGGACTTCCTGCTGGCCCACCGCGTGATCGCGCTGGTGGCGACGCACGACCCGTTGATCGCGCTGCGCGCCGGCCGGCGCCT
>JAAZOP010000436.1 GCA_012797735.1 Myxococcales bacterium | reverse complement strand
GCAGGACCTGGAGCCGCGGCGGTATGCGACGTTCGAGGACCTGTACGCGTACTGCTACCAGGTGGCGTCGTCGGTCGGGCTGGTGTGCGTCTCGGTGCTGGCGGGCCCGGACGCGCCGCGCGCGGAGACGTACGCGGAGCTGACGGGCGTCGCGGTGCAGCTCACGAACGTGCTGCGGGACGTGGGGGAGGACGCCCGCCGCGGTCGCGTCTACCTGCCGCAGGAGGACCTGCGGGCGTTCGGGGTCGAGGAAGCGGAGCTGGCGGCGGGGCGAGCGTCTCCCGCGGTCGAGCGGCTGCTGCGGTTCGAAGGGCGGCGGGCGGCCGAGTACTACGAGCTGGCCGGGGCGGCGCTGCCGCCCGGGCTGGGGCCGCGGCTGTTCTTCGCGGAGGCGCTGCGCGAGACCTACCGCCGGCTGCTGGGACGGATCGAGGCGGAGAGGTGGCCGGTGCTGGAACGCCGCGTGACGCTCGGGGCGCTGGAGAAGGCCGGCATCGCCCTCCGCCGTCGTCTCGACCCGAGGACCTTCGTCGCGGAGGTTGCGTCGTGACGGTCGTCGTGGTCGGGGCCGGGCTGGCGGGACTGACGGCGGCACTGCGGCTCGCCGACGCCGGCCGCCGCGTGGTGCTGCTCGAGCGCTCCGGGGCGGCGGGGGGCCGCATCCGCGCGTTCCGCGGGCCCCACGACACGCCGCTCGACTGGGGCCAGCACCTGCTGCTCGGGGCCTACCGCGCCACCCGGTCGCTCGCCGCCCGCCTCGGCACGGCCCACCGGCTGTCGTTCGTCGACGGACCGATCCCACTGGCGTGCGACGACGGTTCGCGCGGTTCGTACGGCGCCGGCACGCTGCCGGCGCCGCTGCACCTCCTGCCGGCGCTGGCGGGGCTATCCGTGCTGCCGCTGGCCGAGCGCTTGGCGCTGGGCGCCGCGGCGATCGGCGCGAAGCTCGACGCCCTGCGCCGTCCCGGCGGGCTCGACCGGCGCACGGCCGCCGAGTGGCTGCGGGCGCACGGCCAGAGCGAGCGCGCGGTGCGGTGTTTCTGGGCGCCGCTGGTGCTGGCGACGTGCAACGCGACGCCCGACGAGGCGTCGGCGGCCCTGCTGGTCGCCGTGCTCGACCGGGGGTTCTTCGCGACGCGGGAGGACGCTCGTCCGATCCTGCCCGAGGGGACGCTGGACGAGGTGCTGGTGGCGCCGGCGCTGGCCGAATTGCGGCGGCTCGGCGTGGAGCTGCGGCTGCGGGAGCCGGCCGCCGCCCTGCGCCTCGACCCGGCGACCGGCGCCGTCGCGTCGGTGGTCACGGCGGGCGGCGCGACGCTCGAAGCCGAGGCGGTGGTGCTGGCGGTGCCGCCGTGGTCGCTGGGCGAGATGGCGCGGCCGCACGTGGCGCTGCGGGGCCTGGCGGACGATGCGGCGTGGCTGGGCGCCTCCGGCATCCTGTGCCTCGAACTGTGGTTCGACCGGGCGTGGCTGGCGGCACCGTTCGCCGGGATGATCGGGGGCGAGGGCCAGTGGATCTTCGCGCACGGCCCGGGCGCCGTCCCGGGCGCCCGGCAGCGGATCTCGGTCGTGCGCAGCGGCGTGGGCGAGGGGCCGGCGGAGCCGCGGGCGGCCCTGGTCGAGCGGGCGGTGGAGGAGTTGGGCCGGTTCTTCCCGGAGTCGCGGGGGTCGCGGCCGGTGGCCCGCGCGGTCGTCTTCGAACCGCGCGCGACATTCCTCGGCCGTCCGGGGCAGGCGGCGCACCGGCCGGGCCCGGCGACCGCGGTGCGCAACCTGTTCCTGGCGGGCGACTGGACGGCGACGGGGCTGCCGGCGACGATCGAGGGGGCGGTGCGCAGCGGCGACGCGGCGGCGTGGGCGGCAATGAACCCGCGACGGGAGAGGTCTGCGGCATGAGGGTTGCGACTCCGATTGACGGCACGACTACGTGCGAAATCGCACAGGATGGTCAACGAGTCGTTCCGGTGTATACTGCGGCCTCCGAGATGGAAGCTGCCGGCGCCACACCCATCAAGTCGAACAAGATCGAGGATCTGATCGAGCCGATCCTGCGTGGCGCGGCGAAGATCCTGGGCTGTTCGACGGCGACGCTGATCCTGCTCAACGAGCGAAGCCGCACGGCGAAGCTGCGGATCGGGGTTCAGGGGGAGGGGACGCCGATCCGGGAGGTGGAGACGATTTTCGGGTCGCAGGTGAGCGGTCTATCCGTGGCCTTCGAGACGGCCGAGGACAGCCTGGTGTTCGAGGTGTGGCGGAAGGGGGCGGTCCTCGAGACGTCGTCGGTGGTGGAGTTGGCGGGGGGGGCGTTGCCGGCGGATGTACTGGAGCAGCTCGAGCGGTTGATCGGGGCGCATCGGTTCCTGTGCGTGCCGGTGCGGAGTCGTGCGCGGAAGTTCGGGGCGATCATTTTCGAGCGGGAGGGTGCAGGGTCGTTCAGCCGGCAGCAGCGGGACCTCGGGGTGCGCTATGCGAGCCGGATTGCGGAGATCGTGGAGAACGACCTGTGGGCGGAGGGGGAGGAATTGTTGTCGGGGGGGGACGAGGGGCGGCACCCGGAGGAGTCGTCGTTCCTGTTGTTGGACGAGGCCGGGGAGGTGGTGGCGCGGGCCGGGGCGGGGGTCGCCGGTCGATCGCGCGGCTCCGAGGACGATCTGTTGTCGGCGGAGGTGCTGGAGGAATTGCGGGGGCGTGCGGCGGCGCTGCTGCGGGGCGGAGGCGCGGGGCGTTCCGGCGGGCCGCTCGAGCTGAGCCTCGTGGGTGCGGGGGGTCTGGGTCGCCGGCGGTTGTGGGTCGAGTTGGCGCGGATGACGATCGACGGCCGGGACCGGGTGTTGTGCCGGTTGTGGGAGCCGCGGCGGACGAAGGAATCGTCGTTGGAGAACGTGTTGTTGCAGTTCGCGGTGGGGGAGCCGGCGCCGTCGTTGTTCCTCGACCCCGGGTTCCGGGTCACGTCGTGCAATCGCGCCGCCGAGGCGTTGTTCGGGCGGCCGGCGCGGGAGCTGCGCGGCACGCCGGTGCGGGCGCTGTTCCACGGTTCGCAGGACATGCTGCGGCTCCTCGACCACCGCGTGTTGCGGATGACCGACGGTTACGGCGAGGAGATGGCGGCGGTGCGGCGGCGCGACGGCGCGGTGGTCCCGGCGCGGGTGGAGGCCGTGTTGCTGGCGGAGCCCGGGGACCGGGTGGCCGGCTACCTGATGTTGATCCGGCCGCGGTCGGCGGCGGAGGCGAGCGCCGACGGGTTGATGCGGCGGGAGCGGCTGGCGACGATGGGGGAGATGGCGGCCGGGCTGGCGCACGAGTTGCGCAACCCGCTGGTGGCGATCGGGGCGACGCTGGAGAGTCTGGGCGAGGAGCTGGCGGACCGGCCGGAGACGGCGCGCGTGCTGGCCGACGTCTCGCGCGAGATCGTCCGCCTCGACATGCTGCTCAAGGACTATCTCTCCCTCGCCGCGCGCCAGGACGCCCATCTGGCGCGCGTCGACCTGGCCCGGGTGCTCGAGGAGTCCTGCGACCTGCTCCGGCGCACCGGCAAGCTCGGCGGCCGCACGCTGCGGATCGATCTGGCGCCGGGCGCCGAGGTGCTGGCCGATTCGGACGGCCTGCGGCACGTGTTCTTCAACCTGCTGCACAACGCGGTGGAAGCGACGGGCGACGACGGGCGCATCGTCTGCGGCGGCCAGGTCGGGGAGCGCGACGCGACGGTCTGGATCGATGACGACGGCCCGGGGTTGTCGGCGCCGGCCGAGCAGTGCCTGGAGCCGTTCTTCACGACGAAGGAGAACGGTTCCGGCCTCGGGCTGGCGGTGTGCCACCGGATCGTCCACGCCCACGGCGGGACGATCTACCTGCAGAACCGCGAGGAAGGCGGCTGTCGGGCCGCCGTGGTCCTCCCGCGAGGTGTACGATGAGTCAGACCACGGGAACTCCGGTCACGCCGGCGGCGCGCGAGCGCGTCCCGGCTTTCCGCGCGCTGGTCGTCGACGACGAACAGTTGTTCGCGCGCACGGTGGCCCGCGAGCTGGCGCGCAAGGGGGTGCCGGCCGACGTGGCGCACACGGCGGGCGAGGCGCTGGAGCGGGCCGGCGGCACCGAGTACCAGGTGATCCTGCTCGACCACAAGCTGCCGGACGACGACGGCATCCGCATCATCCCGAAGCTCCGGGCGCGCCAGCCGGCCTGTCCGGTGATCGTGATGACGGCCTACCAGACGATTCCCAGCGCGGTGCAGGCGATGCGGCAGGGGGCCGAGGACTACATCGTCAAGGAGGCGACGACGGCGCGCCTGATCGATCGGGTGCTCGAGGTGCGCCGCTGCGCCGCCGCTCGCGCCGCGGCGCCCGAGCCCGGCGAGCCGCGCCGCGAAGGGCTGCTCGGCCGTTCCCCCGGCATCCTCAACGTGATCCGGATGATCGAGCAGGTCGCCTCCTCGCCCGACACCACCGTGCTGGTCGTCGGCGAGAGCGGCGTGGGCAAGGAGGTGGCGGTCCAGCACCTCCACCGGCTGTCCACGCCGCCGGGCGCGCCGCTGGTCACGGTCGATTGCGTGGCGCTGCCCGCGGCGCTGGTCGAGAGCCTCCTGTTCGGCCACGAGAAGGGGGCGTTCACGGGCGCCGAGCGGACGGTGGACGGCCATCTCGAGGCGGCGGCCGGCGGCACGGTGTTCCTCGACGAGATCGGCGACATGGACCCCTCGTTGCAGGGCAAGCTGCTCCGGGTGCTGGAGAACCGCACGTTCCAGCGCGTCGGTTCGAGCAAGCCGCATCCGGTGCGCGCGCGCATCGTCGCGGCGACGAACCGCGACCTGTTGCAGCAGGTCCGGGCGGGCGCCTTCCGCTTCGACCTCTACGAGCGGCTGACGGTCTTCCCGGTGCACATCCCGCCGCTCCGGGAGCGCGGCGAGGACGTCCTCCTCCTCGCCGACTACTTCCTCGCCTACTTCGGCCGGCAGCTCGGCAAGGCCGTCGAGCCGTTGACGGCCGAGGTGAAGCAGGTGCTGCTGGAGTACGACTATCCGGGGAACGTGCGCGAGCTCCGCAACGCGATCGAACGGGCGGTGATCATCGCGGAGGGCGGCCGGATCGAGGTCGGGCATCTTCCCGAGCGGATGACGCGGCGGCCGGTCCTGTCGGGCGGCGGGGCCGGCGGCCGGCATCTGCCGGTCGATTTCGTCCCGGGGGTCGACACGCTCGGGAGCCTGGAGAAGCGGATGATCCAGGAGGCGCTGGAGCGGGCGCGCGGGGTCAAGACCGAGGCGGCCCGCCTGCTGGGGATCAGCCGTTTCCAGTTGCTGCGTCGCCTGGAAAAGTACGGCCTGCGGGCCGGGGACGAGCGCGAGGGCTGAGTGTTCCGGTTGCGCTGTGCCGCGCCCGGCGCCGCCGGCGGCCACCCGCTGTGGCTCGGCCCCGGAGCGCTCGACGGGCTCCCCGCGGTGTGGCGGCCGGGCTGGCACGCCGCGGCGCTCGTCGCCGACGCCACCGCCTTCCGCCTGCACGGCGCCGCCGTCGTGCGGGGGCTGCGGCGGTGCGCGGGGACGGTCCGCGTCTACGAGGTCCCGCCCGGGGAGCGGCACAAGTCGGTCGCGACCTGGCTCCGGCTCGCCGACCGGATGCTCGCCGACCGGCTCGACCGCGGCACCTGCCTCGTCGCCCTCGGCGGCGGCGTGACCCTCGACCTGGCCGGCTTCCTCGCCGCGACCTACCTCCGGGGCCTCGACCATCTGCTGCTGCCCACGACCCTGCTCGCCGTCGTCGACGCGTCGCTCGGCGGCAAGACCGCCCTGAACCGACCGGCCGGCAAGAACCTGCTCGGGGCGTTCCGCTTCCCCGCCGCCGTGCTCGCCGACACCAGGCTGCTCGAGACGCTGGCGCCGCGCGAGTGGCGCGGGGGACTGGCGGAGGTGGTGAAGCACGCGGCGGTCGGCGACGCCGATCTGTTCGGGCGGCTCGAGCGCGCCGGCAACGGCCTGCGGCGCCCGGGATCGCTGGACCTCGATCTGTTGGCCCGCGCGGTCCGCGTCAAGTTGGAGGTGGTCGCCCGGGATCCGTTCGAGCGGGGGCGGCGGAGCGTGCTCAACTTCGGCCACACCGTCGGTCACGCGCTCGAAGCGGCCACCGGGCACCGGGTCCCGCACGGGGCGGCGGTGGCGGTCGGGATGGCCGTCGAGGCGGAGGTCGCGGTGGAGCGGGTCGGACTGCCGGCGGGGGAGCGCGAGCGGCTGGTCGCGCTGCTGGGGACGCTCGGGTTGCCCGCGCGCCACGACGCCGCATTCGAACGGTTGCGGCCGCACCTCGAGGTCGACAAGAAGCGGCGCGACGGCGCGATCCGGCTGTCGCTGCCGGCGCGGCTGGGCCGGATGGCCGGGGGCCGGACGGGGTGGACGGTGCCGGTGGGGGCGGCGGCGTTGCGGCGGGCGTGGGAGCGTCGCGCCGCGGCGCCTGGGCGGGCCCGATGACGGTCGTCCTCGCCGTGCCGGGCTCCAAGAGCGTGACGCAGCGCGCGCTGGTGTTGGCGGCGCTGGCGGACGGGCCGAGCGAGTTGCGTGGGGCGCTGGACTGCGACGACTCGCGGCACCTGCGGGCCGGGCTGCGGGCGCTGGGGGTGTCGATCGAGGACGGCGATCCGGCGTGCTGGCGGGTCTCGCCGGGGCCGTTGCGCGACCCGGGCCGGGTGCTGGCGTGCGGCAACGCCGGCACGACGCTGCGGTTCCTCTCGGCCCTCGCCCTGCTGCTCGACGCGCCCCTGGGGCTCGACGGCGACGAGGCGCTCCGCCGCAGGCCGCTCGGCGACCTGGCCGACGCGCTGG
>JAAZOP010000435.1 GCA_012797735.1 Myxococcales bacterium | reverse complement strand
GGCCGCGCTCGGGGCGCGGGGACAGCGGTTCCGGCGCCCTCACCGCGCCGGCCGGACCGTGCAGGTGGACGCGGAAGGTCCGGCCGCCGACGCGGATCTCGTCGCCGCCGAGCAGGACGACCGGCTTCTCCTCGGGCGCTTCCAGCGAACGTCCGGCGCGGGAGACGACGGCCGGGGGTCCGCCCGCCGGCCGGAACAGGATCAACCGTTCGTCGGCCGAGACCCACAGTTCGCAGCCGGCCGCGCCGTCGCGCCACCGGACGGCGCCGTCCGGTCCGAGGCGCAGGCCCGGGCCGCGACCCGGCAGCGCCACGCAGCGCAGGAACCGCCCTTCCCCTTCCCGCAACTCCTCCAGGCACACGCTCATCGGCTTCGCCATCCCGGGGCCTCCTTCCTCGCCGGGGCCGGAGCATAGACCGCGGCTCCGCGGCTGCCAAGCGCCGGGCGGCGCCACCGCCGCCGAAGCCGTCCCGCACGGAGCGCGGATGCAGCTCCGGCGCCCGCCGGCGCAGCCAGAGGGGTCGGCGCACCGTCCCGCACGGAGCGCGGATGGGCCTCCGGCGGCGCGGGGTGGTCGCGGGGCGGCGGCGGGTCGGTCAACGGATCGTGACGCGGTCGACGCGGATGTAGGCGTAGTCGTGCCAGAGGACGCGGAACTCGAGCTGGTCGGAGCCGCCCGGCGCGGTGAACGGCACGTAGAACTCCTGGTAGGTCATCGTGGAGGAGAACTCGTTGCGCCGGACGCCGCGCTGCGCGAGGACGGTGGTGGTGGTGAAGTCGTAGACGTCGAGGGTGACGACGCGGAGGGTGTCGGCCGAGTTGTTGTCGATCATCATCCGGAACGCGGCGCTGCGCGACCCGGCCGGCACGTCGCGGGTGTAGGGTCCGTACAGCATGTGGCCCTCGCTGTCGGCGGCGGTGTTCGCCGACCAGCCGTCGGCCTCGGCCCGGCCGACGATGTGGCCCATCGCGCCGCTTTCCGCTTCGAACGTCAGGCTTTCGAAGACGCAGGCGCCGGAGCCGCTGCAGCCCCAGCCGGAGGCGCACGAGCCGCAGCTTCCGCCGCAGCCGTCCGGGCCGCACTCCCGGCCCGCGCAGGCCGGGGTGCAACACGCGCTTCCGGTGCACACCTGGCCCGCGTAGCAGCAGGCGCTCCCGCACGGGAGGCCGGCGCACTCGCAGCGTCCCGCCGCGCCGCAGATCCACCCGCCGGAGCAGCCGGGCGGGCAGGTCCCGCCGCAGCCGTCCGAGCCGCACTCCCGACCCGCGCAGGCCGGGACGCACAGGCAGGCGCCGCCGATGCACGACTCGCCCGCGCCGCAGGCCAGTCCGCAGCCTCCGCAGTGCGCCTCGTCGGTCTGGAGATCGACGCACGCGCCCATGCAATCGGTCAGTCCCGGCGTGCACGAGCCGGCGCAGCGTCCCTCGTTGCAGACCTCGCCGGCCGCGCACGCGCGACCGCAGGCGCCGCAGTGTTCCGGGCTCGAGTTGAGGTCGACGCACGACGTGTCGCAGGTCGCGTAGCCCGGCGGACACGGAGCATCCGGCGCCCCGTCCGCTCCCGCGTCCTCCGCGGCGGACGCCTCGTCCCCGGCGTCCGGGAACGAGGGCGCGTTTCCTTCGGCGCAGGCGAAGGCGCAGGCGACGGCGAGGACGGAGGCGATGCGGCGGTCGATCATGCGGTCCCCCTCCGGCTCGACGACCGGAGCCGGGAAAGGATACTACGACAAGACGGAAGCGGCGAACCTGCGGGCGGGCGGGGACGGGGTCCGGGCCGGCCGCGACTTGACCTGCGGGCGACATCCGGTCAGGCTGATCGTGCGGAAGGAAGGCGGCATGGCGCAAGCGAGGGCGAGGCGGGAGTCGGAACGGCCGGCGGCGGGTCTTCGGCCGCTGCTCGGCCTGCTGGTCCTGTTGGCCGCGGCTTGCGGCCACGACTGGACGGCGGCGGACGGCGCGACCGACGGCGGGGACGGGACCGACGGCGGGGGGGACGGGACGGGCGACGACGGGGTCGAGGCCGAGGCGACCCTGTGCGGCAACGGCGCGCGGGACCCCGGCGAGGAGTGCGACAACGGTCCGGCGAACAGCGACACCGCTCCCGACGCCTGCCGCACCGATTGCGTGCGCGCCCACTGCGGCGACGGCGTGGTCGATTCCCGGGAGACGTGCGACGACGGCAACGACATCGACGACGACGCGTGTCGCAACGACTGCGCGTTGGCGACGTGCGGCGACGGCGTGGTCGATTCCGGGGAGGCGTGCGACGACGGCAACCGGTCGAACGCCGACGCCTGCCTCAACACCTGCGCCGCCGCCTCGTGCGGCGACGGTTTCGTCTGGGAGGGGGTCGAGACGTGCGATTCGCCGGACCCGATCCCGTGCGCGACGGAGTGCGGCTCGACCGGCACGCAGTCCTGCCTCGACTGCCGGCCCGCCGGCACGTGCATACCCCCTGCGGAGACGTGCAACGGGCGGGACGACGACTGCGACGGCGAGCGGGACGACGGGTTCGACTGCTCTCCGGGCGACATGGCGAGCTGCACGACGCGCTGCGGATCGGTCGGCCGCGGCCCCTGCACGGCGACCTGCGAACCGGCGGACATCGAGCTCTGCGAGCCGCCGGACGAGATCTGCAACGCCGCGGACGACGACTGCGACACGCTGGCCGACGAGGATTTCCCGTGCGTGCGGGGCCAGGTCGTGCCGTGCGCGACCTCCTGCGGCACGACGGGGACGGGCGCCTGCATCGACACCTGCGAGCCGCCGGACGCGACGGCGTGCACCCCGCCGCCGGAGGTGTGCGACGGCGTGGACCAGGACTGCGACACGCTGGTCGACGACGATCTCGAATGCCGTCCCGGCACCACGGAGCCCTGCACGGTGGGCACCTGCACCGGAACGCGGACCTGCGCGGAAACCTGCACCTGGAGCCCGTGCAACCTCGGCAGTCCGCCGGCGGAGGACGACTGCGAGGGCTGGCCGCGCACCATTTCCGACTCGCTCGGCACGCGGACCGTGACGGGTGACACCTGCGGCGCGGCGGACGACTTCTCCACGGTGGATTGCGGCGGCTCGGGCGGCCCGGACGTCGTGTACCGTCTCACGCTCCGCACGCGACGGCTCGTGACGTTGGACACGACGGGCACGTCGTTCGACGCGGTGTTGAGCGTGCGGGGTCCAGGTGGGACGTGTCCCGGTCCGGAGCTGGTCTGCGACGACGACTCGGCCGGCGGGACGCCGGGCCAGGCGCGGATCGTCGCGGTGCTGGAGCCGGCGACGTACTGGGTAGTGATCGATGGGAAGACGCCCGGCGACACGGGCGACTACGTGCTCACCGTGAACGTGGCCGACCCGGGGTCGGTCCCGGTCAACGACTCCTGCGCCGGCGCCGTCCCGCTGACCTATGCCACCGGCGGTATGCGGAGCGTCCTGGGCAGCACGGCCTCGGCCAGCCACTTCAGCGGAGGCGGCTGCGCGGCGGCGGGCCCCGACGTGTGGTACAGCCTGTCGCTTCCCGAGCCGGCGGTGGTCTACCTCGACACGCTGGACGGCCAGACCTGGGACTCGGTGGTCGAGGTGCGCTCGGGCGACTGCTCCGCCTCGACGCTCGCCGGCTGCGGCCAGGACGCCTGCGGCGGGCTCCGTTCGCAGTGGGTCGGCCGGCTGGACGCCGGCACGCACTACGTGCTGGTGGACGGGCGGAGAACGATCGACCGGGGGACGTTCACGCTGCGCTACCAGGTCGTGACCGGCGCCTGTGCGACGGACGCGGTGGCGCTGGCGGCGGACGGGACGTACTCCGGCACGACCCTCGGGGCGGCGAACCACTCGGAGCCGGGCTGCGGCACGGCCTGGGGCATGCCGGACGCCGTGTTCGCGTTCGGCGGATGCGAAGGGCTTTCCTTTTCGGCCTCGACCTGTTCGTCCTCCACGATGCTCCCGCTGGACACGGTGCTCACGGTGTTCCGCGACTCGTGCATCGGGGCCGCGCTCGCCTGCAACGACGACGATCCGGACTGCCCCGCGCCGGGGGGGTCCACGGTCACGGTGTCCGGTCTCAACAACCGGCTCCACTTCCTGGTGGTGGACGGCGGCGCGCGGCCGCCGGCCTCGGGTCCGTTCCAGTTGACGGTCGACCTGCCGTAGGCGGCCCCGGCGGCCGCGCCGGCGCGCGCCGGGGAGCGGCGCAGCGTCGGTCCGGTGTCGCGGCTACGGCGTCCCGCGGCACCGTTCGGCGGCGCGCAGTTCGCAGATCGCCGGTCCCTCGAACGGTTCGCCGGCGAACCGCGCATCGGCGAAGTCGACGATTTCCGGCAGGGCCCAGAAGGTCCCATCGACGTGGCCGGCGCCGGCGCATTCGAGGTACTCCATGCGCATCCCCTGGGCGCACAGGGTGGCGAACGCGGCCCGCTCGATGGACGGATCGACCAGGCGGTCGCGTTCGGCCACGACGAACAGCACGCCGTACGACGGGTCGGTCGGGGGGATCCGCTCGACGGAGGTGGTGGTCAGGCCGTTTTCGGCGAAGAGGCAGCCCCACGGGTCCAGGTCCCGGAAGGTTCCGGCCGCGGCGGCCTCGAGCAGCGAGGTCGTGAAGACGTCGCCCAGTTCGTCGTAGTCCGGCAGGTCGTCTTCGGGGTCGCACGAGCCGGCGAGGGCGGCGGGGATGTCCGCGTCCAGCGGCGGAACGAACACCTCGTCCAGCCGGTCGCCGCAGCCGTACCAGGGGGCGGCGACCGACAGGAAGGCGATCGAGTTGGCGGTGGCATCGACCACCGACGACAGGGAGCGTTCTCCGTGTCCGAGGAGGTCGGACGGCGGCACGGTGGCGACGACGCCCAGCAGTTCCAGTTCGGCCGCGTAGTACGGCGCGAGGCGGTCGACCCACAGGGCGGCGTGGCCGCCCTGGGAGCCGCCGAAGGCGACGAAGCGCGGCTCGACGCACAGATGGCCGCGCTGATCCGGCGCCAGCCTGCCCAGCGCGCGGACGGCATCGAGCGACGCGAGGGCGGTGGCCTGGCCGACCAGGTACGGGTGCGGGAAGCCGGTCGGCGCGCCGCCCGACTTGAGGCCGAGGTAGTCCGGCGCGACGACGATGTAGCCGAGGGAGGCGAAGAGGGCACCCAGGATGTGGTACTCGTCGCTGCCCGAGACGCCGCAGCCGTCGGTGAAGCCGGAGGTGCCGTGGAGCAGGAGGAGCGCGCCGAAGCTGGTGCGCCCGTCCGCCGGCTCGAAGGGGTAGGCGACGAGCGCGGTGGCCTCGACGAGGCGTCCGCGGTCCTGGGTGACGTAGGTCACGGTGCGAACCGCGGCGTCGTAGACGATCTCGCGGGGCGTCTGGAAGCCCTCGCGCTGGGCGGCGTCGGCCAGCGAGGCGGCGCGGAATCCGATCGCCGGTTCGACCGACACGACGTCGCCGAGCGACGGGTCGTCGAGCCAGGCGAATTCCGGCTGTCCGCAGCGGGCCGGCGCGGCGGCCAGCGCCCGCGCCTGGGGGCTCGTCCCGAGCCGCGGGTCCGGGAAGGAGCACGAGGGCGAGGGCGCGTCGCCGGCGTCGTCCGGCGTCTCGGCGGGCGTGTCGGTCGCGGCGTCGTCACCGGCGCCGCAGCCGCAGGCGAGCAGCGCGAGGAACAACGGGATGCGGGCGGATCGGGTCGGGTCGCGCATCATCCACCTCCGGGGAGCGGGTCCTAGCGCAGCGCGGCCAGGGGCCGCAACCAGGCGCGGCCCGGGCCGCGCGTCGAGAGTCGAAGGTCGAAGGTCGAACGTCGCGGGTCGCTCGGCGCGCGGAGCGCGCCCAGCCTGCGCAGGGAATCGCGATCGGACGGCGCAACCGGCTCGCGGATCGCGCAAGTCCTGCGCGAGGAACAGCCTTTCTCCCCGCGCCGCGACAGACGGGCGGCGCCGGGGCGGGCGAACCGCTCCGGGCGACGGGGGGCGATTCGTGCTACTCTTCCTGCGGATGGGAAGGGAATCGGCGAGCCGGCCCTCGCGGCGCGTGCCTCGGAGCGGACGCGCCCTGCGGATCAGATCAGCGGCGGTTCCTCGCAGGTGAAGTGGATCACGACGTGGCCCGGCGCCTCGCAAATGCCCGTCCCGGCGAGGTAGTCGGGGTCTGTGTTGTTCGGGACGGCGCCGCTCCCCGGTTCGGAGTAGAGGATGCGGTGGCGGACGAGGCGCATGCCGGGGCGGTCGTCGTCAACGAATCCGGTGCCGCCCTTCCCCACTTCCCCCCGAGCGCCGCCGGTACCGCCGTGGTAGCCGCCGCCGCCGCCGTTGACGCCGATGTCGCCGGAGCGGCCGAGGCCGCCCAGCATGGAGCTCTCGCCGCCCGCGGCGGTGGGGTGGTTGCCGGTGCCGCCGGGGTGGCATCCCGGCCACGCGCCGCCGCCGCCACCGGCGATGACCAGCGCCTTGTCCTGGTCGTCGGGGCCGACCGGGTCGGGACCGATGAACACACCGGAGAGTCCGCCGCCGCCGTCCGAGCCCCAGCCGAACTGCATCGCGCCGGCGCGACCCGCCGAGCCCGGGCCGCCGACGATCACGATGAACGGCGGCGGGGTCGCCAGCAGTTCGTAGACCGCCTCGGTGTACCCTCCGAGCCCCCCGTCGCTGGGGAACGAGCAGTCGAGCGTTTCGCCGTTGGCGCCCGCGCCCCAGGCCTTGATGTACATGTAGCGCGCCCCGAGCGGGGCGGTGTAGGCCTCCTGGGTGTTCTCGAACGAGAAGTCGCCGGTGCCGCAGGCGGCGTCGGCCTCTTCCGCGCCGCCGTCGTCGGACGGCGTGTCGGCGGGCGGGGTGGTGTCCTCCTCTCCCTCCCCGGCCGCGCCGTCCTCCGCTTCCGCCTCGCCGGCGCCGCCGTCGTCCGCGCGGGCGTCCCAGCCGTCCGGGGGCACGTAGATCCACTGGCCGTCGCCGGCGCAACCGAGCGTTCCCGCCGCGAGCAGGACGAGGGCCCCCGCGAGCAGGCGCCCGATGGTTCGTTCCGTCATCGTTCTCCTCCTCTCCCGGCGCCGCCGGGTCGATCCCGATCGACGACAGTGTGTCGCAGGGCCGCCCGGGCTGCAACCTTCCCCGGTGCTGCGACGTGGTCGCCGCGGGAGAGCGGGGGGGGGGCGAAGCCGGTTCCCTCGAGCGCCGACCCGCGCTAGGCTCGACGGCGCCGGGTCCGGGCGGCCGGATTCGGGGACGGCGGGAGGCGACCGACGATGGAGCAGCGGACGATTCCGGGGCAGGAGCGCGGGCGCGAGGATCTGACGGCGTGGCGGGCGGTACTGGCGCGCGACCCGCTGGACGCGGACCCGTTTTTCCGCGCGCTGGCCCGCCGGCATCTCGGAGCGGCCTGGGCGGCGGCCGAACCGCGGCTGCGGGCGGCGGCGGCGGCGGCGCGGGATGTCGATCCCGACGTGTTCGAGACGAACCGCGACGAGCATCTGCCGGTGCTGCGGCGGCACGATGCGCTGGGGCACGACCGCGAGGATGTGGTGTTCCATCCGGCGCACCACCGGATCGGCCGCGCGTTCTGGAGCAGCGGAGCCCTCGCGGTCCTCGGCGAGCCCGGTCGCGAGACGCTGTCCGGCGCCCTGGTCTACCTGCTGGACCGGAACGGCGAGGCCGGGCACGCGTGTCCGGTGGCCTGCACGGCGGGTGCGATCAAGCTGTTGCAGCGCGCCGGGACGCCGGAACAGCGGGCGCGGTGGCTGCCCGCGCTCCTGGAGACCGACTACGACCGGCGGCTGCACGCGGCGCAGTTCGTGACCGAGGTCCAGGGCGGTTCCGACGTGGGTCTCAACGCCTGCGTGGCCGAGCCGGTCGCCGGGGAGGCGGGGCGCTGGCGCATCACGGGCGAGAAGTGGTTCTGCTCGGTGGCGGATGCGGGCCTGTTCGTGGTCAGCGCACGGCCGGCGGGGGCGCCGGACGGGACGCGCGGCCTCGGCCTGTTCCTCGTCCCCCGGCTGCTCGACGGCCGTCCCAACGGCTTCCGCCTCCGGCGGCTCAAGCTGAAGATCGGCACCCGTTCGATGCCGACCGGCGAGATCGAGTTCGACGGCGCGTTGGCCGAGGCGATCGGGCCGCTCGAACACGGCTTCCGCAACCTGGTGGGCGTGGTGCTCGACACGTCCCGCGTCCACAACGCGCTGGCGGCCTGCGGCATCCTGCGGCGGGCCTTCGAGGAGGCGCAGGCCTACGGTCTGCACCGGGAGGCGTTCGACCGGCGGATCGGCGGCTATCCGGCGGTGGCCGAGCGGGTGGCGCGGATCAAGATCGCGCTGCAGGCGGCGCTCGCCACGACCTTCCGCATCCTCGAGTGGACCGACCGCATCGAGACCGGCGGCGCGGGAAAGGATCTCGTCGCTGCCCGGCGGATCGCGGTGATGATCAACAAGTACTGGACGGCGCTGGCCTGCACCCGCGGCGTGCGCGACGCGATCGAGGTGCTCGGAGGGAACGGCACGATCGAGGATTTCTCGCCGCTGCCGCGGCTGTACCGCGACGCGATCGTGATCGAGAGCTGGGAGGGCACGCACAACACGCTGATCGCCCAGGTGTGGCGCGACTTCGCGACGCGCGGCCTGCACGAGCCGTGGCTCGCGGCGGCGGAGGCCGAGGTGGCCGGGCTCGAACGCGACCTGCCGGGGGAGTCCGCCGCGCGCGCCCGGACGCTGCTCGCCGAGGTCCGCGACCGCGTCTCGCGGCTGCTGGCCTCGACCCCGGCACGGATGGAGGCCGCCGGCCGCCACGTGGTCGACCGGATGTGCCAGCTCGCCGAGTGGGTCGCTCTGTGCGGCGAGCTCGCCTGGGAGCGGCGGGAGGGGGTGGAGACCGGTCTGGCGGACGTGGTCGAAGCCTACCGTCGCCTGCACCTGGACCCGGTCGATCCGCAGGACGACGAGGCGCTGGCGCCGCTCCTGCTGCGGGTGGCGGCCGCCACCTGAGCGTCCGCCCGCGCGGCGAACGCGGGCGTCTCCCCGCGGTTGTTCCTACGGCTTCTCGCGACGCGGGGGAACGCGACCGCCCGACCGCGCGGCGTATGCCTGCAGCCGTTCGCGCAGCCGCCGGGCCACGGGCCCGGGCCGACCGTCGCCGACGACCGCGCGGTCGATCCGCACCACCGGCATCACCTCCCGCAGCGTGCTCGTCAGCATCACCTCGCTGGCCCGCCGCAGGTCCGCGCGCCGCAGGTGCCGCTCGCGGCAGCGCAGCCCGTCCGCGGCGGCGAGGCGCAGCACGATCCCCCGGGTGACGCCCTCGAGGATGCCGGCGTCGAGCGGTGGGGTGCAGAGGGTGCCGTCGAGGACGGCGAAGACGTTGGCCGAGGTCGCCTCGGTCACGCGGCCGAACCGGTCGAGCATCAGGGCGTCGTCGAAGCCGGCGCGGCGGGCGGCCCCGAGGGCCAGGACGGAGTTGAGATAGTTGCCGCTCTTGACGGCCGGGTCGAGCGCTTCGCGGGCGTTGCGGCGGATCGCCGGGATGTGCACGCGGATCCCCCGGCGGTAGGCGGCGTCGGGATACGGCTCGTACGCCTTGGCGATGATCACGGTGCAGGGCCTGCGGGCGACGGTCGGGTCGAGGGTGATCGGCCCGACGCCGCGGGTGACGATCACGCGCACGTACGTCTCGGCCTCCCCGGCCGCAACCACGGTGCGACGGATCTGCCGCCGGAGCCACGCGCGGGGCGGCAGGCGGATCGCCAGCGCCGCCGCGGAGCGTTCGAGCCGGCGCAGGTGGCGCGCCTCGGCGAACAGGCGGCCGCCGTAGGTGCGGAGCACCTCGTAGACGGAGTCGCCGTAGAGGAAGCCGCGGTCGAGCACGGAAATGCGGGCCTGGTCCTCGCGCAGGATGCGGCCATCGATGTTCACGCGCAGCGGCATCGGTTCGGCCTCGCGGCGCCGCGACCGCCGCCGGGAGGGCCGGTCGGGGCGTCCGGGCCGAGGTAGCCCGCCCGGGGACCGCGCGTCAAGCCCCGGGCCTCGCGACCTTGCCGATCCCGGAACCCGGTGCTAGGTTACCGGCCGATCTGCTGGGGGTGCTTCGGGCACCGGGAGG
>JAAZOP010000434.1 GCA_012797735.1 Myxococcales bacterium | reverse complement strand
CGTCGGGCCAGCCCGGCTGGCGGCGCAACGCCTCTTCGGCCGCGGCGCGGGCGGCGGCGAGGTCGCCGGCGGCGAGGCAGGCGGCGGCGAGTTGCAGGTGGGCGTTGGCCCAGGCCGGGTCGAGTTCCGCGGCGCGGCGCAGCGCTGCGACCGCCTCGTCCGTTCGTCCCCACTCGAGCTGCAGCATCCCGGTTTGCAGCGGCGGCTCCGCCGCCGACGGTTCCAGTCGCGCCGCCTGGTCGAACAGCGCCAGCGCGTCGCTCGGTGCGCCGTGCCAGCGGGCGACGACGCCGAGTCGCAGGGGGGGAAGGTACCAGGTCGGGTCGGCGGCGGCGGCGAGGCGGTAGGCCTCGCGGGCGCCATCGATCTCGCCGAGGGTGAAGAGGGTTTCGCCGAGGGCGAGTTGGGCGCAGGTCCAATCCGGGCGGGCGTCGGCGGCGCGCTGCGCCGGCGTCCGCGCCTCGGCGGCGCGTCCGTCGCCGAGCGCGGCCATGGCCTGGGCGAGGTCGGCCTCGGCGGTCGCGTCGGCGGGGAGCGTTCCTTCGGCCCTTGCGGCGCGGAAGGCCTCGGCGGCGCGGCGCCAGCTCTCGGTCGGGGCGCGTTCGGCACGGCAGGCGGCGACGGTCGCGCGGGCTTCGGCGAGGGGGGGTCCCTGGTCGGCGGGTTCGGCGGGTTCGGTGCGCGGCCCGCAGGCTGCCAGCAACGCCGTCATCAGGGCGGAAATTGGGGGGGATCGCATCGTTTCTCCTTCCTTTCCGGAATCCGCATGTAGCGTATTCGCGCGGGCGCGCGCAACGTCGAATTCAACCCTCGATCCCCCTTGCGGGGGCTAGGGTGCTTCCGTATCATCGGCCCCTGCCGAGGGTGCGGGCCGCGGAAACCGACCGCTTTTCGAAGGATCGCACCGCGCGTGTCGCCGAAGGAGGTTTCGCCATGGCAACCCAACTTTCCCAGCTGCTCTCCTCCCTGCTGCAGGCGCCGGGCGACGAGTCGGTGTTGACGGCGGTGTGCGAGCGGGTGGCGGCGGGACCGGACGCCGAGGAGGCGGCGGAGGCGTTGGGGCGGGTCGACGCGATGGTGGCGGAACTCGGCAAGGCGGGGCGCTGGAGCGAGGCGGTCGCGTTGCTCGAGGCGCTGTTGCCGCTGGCGCAGGGGGCGCGGCGGGTCGAGCTGCTGGTGGCGCAGGGGCGCATCGAGGAGGAATCGTTCTACGACGTGAAGAAGGCGCTGGCGACCTACCGCAAGGCGCTCGAGATCCAGTCCGACCATCCCGGGGCGTCGGAGGCGGTGCAGCGGCTGGAGCAACTGGCGGCGGAGTGGAAGCGGATCGTCGAGCGGTTCGAGGAGGAGGCGGTCGCGGAGACGGAGCCGGCGCTCAAGAGCCAGCTCTACCTGCGCGTCGCGGGGCTGGTCGAGTCGTTCGGCGGGAAAGCGAAGGAGCGGACGCCGGCGGTGCTCGGGCACCTGCAGAACGCGTTGCGGGCCAATCCGGCGAACCACGCGGCGGTGCAGATGCTGATTCGGGTGATGGGGCGCGCCAAGCGGCTGGACGACCTGGCGCCGCAGCTCGTGCAGCTGGCGGGCGAGGCGAAGGCGCGGGAGGAGAAGGTCGCGCTGCTCACGGAAGCGGCCAAGACCTACGTGCGGCTCGAGCAGCCGGACAAGGCGGCCAAGCTGTACCAAGAGGTGCTGTCGCTCGCTCCCGCCCACAGCGCGGCCCTGTCGTTCCTCGTCGACTACTACAACACCGCCGGCGACGCCGACCACCTCGTCGCGTTGTACGAGGAGATGCTCAAGACGCGGCCGAAGGGCGAGTCCGAGGTCGAGCTGCTGTTCCAGATCGGGATGGTGCACTGGCGGATGCGCAACGACCCGGCGACGGCCGAGGAGTACTTCCGGCGCATCCGCAAGACACACCCGGCGCATCCGGCGGCGCTGAACTTCTATCGGTCGTTCTGCAAGGACGCGGGCGACTACACCCGCCTGCTGCAGATCCTGCTCGAAGCGCAGCGTGCGGCGGAGCACGACGACGAGCGGGTGAAGTACCTGCTGGAGATTGCGGACCTGGCCGAGCAGCGGTTGCAGAACGACGAGCGGGCGATCGAGGCGTTCAAGGGGGTGCTCAAGCTGCGGCCCGGCGATCGCAACGCCGCCGAGCAGCTCAAGCGGCTGTACGCGAAGACGCAGAAGTGGAACGCGTTGATCGACATCTACAAGTCCGAGCTCGCCGCGATCGATGCGGCGAACGTCGCGGGGCGAACGGCGCTGCTCGAGGAGATGGTCGCGATCTACCGGGATCATCTGCGCTCCGAGATGATGGTGATCAAGACCTGGCTCCAGGTGTTGGAGATCGACCCCACCCACGCCGGGGCCTTCCAGGCGCTGCGGGAGATCTTCACGCAGGCCGGGCGCTGGAACGACCTGATCGCGCTGCTCACGCGGCGCGCCGACGCGTCCGAGGACCGGGGCGAGAAGATCGCGCTGTACCGCGAGAGCGCCGCGATCTGGATGCAGCGCCTCAACAACCTCAACAACGCCGTCAAGCCGCTCGAGATGATCCGCCGGCTCGACCCGCGCGACGCCGAAACCAACGGCCTGCTCAAGGAGATCTACGGCAAGCGTCGCGCCTTCGCCGAACTGTACGCCCTGCTGCTCGACGAACTGCCCGACGTGCCCGCCGAGCGGCGGGCCGAGCACCTGACGCAACTCGCCCAGCTCGCCGGCGAGCGGCTCGACAAGCGGGAGGAGGCGATCAAGCTCTGGTGGGAGATCCTGGATCTCGACCCGGGGCGCCAGGACGTCTACGACACGATCGAACGGCTCGCGGAGCGCGCCAAGGACTTCGAGGAAGTGGCGCGGGTGGTCCGCAAGCGGATCGAACACGAGACGACGGACCAGGGCCGGGTCCAGCTCCTGGGCAAGCTGGCCGGCCTGTACCAGGAGCGCCTGCGCGACCCCAAGCGGGCCGCCGCGGCGTACCAGGAGATTCTCGCGCTGCAGCCCGGTCACCCCAAGGCGATCCGGATGCTCAAGGAGTCGTTCCTGGCGGCCGGCGACTTCCCCGCCCTCGAGCGGTTGTACGAGTCGCAGAACGACTGGGAGGGACTGGTCGAGAGTCTGGGGGTGGCGGCGGATCGCACCGACGACCGGGCGCTGCGGGTCGAGCTGTCGTTCAAGGCCGCGCGGATCTACGAGGAGCGCATCGGGCAGCCCGAACGGGCGTTCCGGGCCTACGAGCGGGTGCTGGAGGTGGAACCGCAGAACCGGGCGGCCGCCGAGGCGCTGGCGCGGATCTACGAGGGGCAGGAGGACTGGAAGGCGCTGGCGCGCGTGCTCGCGGTGCTGGCCGGCCTGGCGCGGGACGCCGACGAGAAACTCTCCCTGGCCCGCCGGCTCCGCGATCTGTACGCCGAGCGTCTCCACGAGCCGGCGCGGGCCTTCGAGTGGGCCCGCCAGTGCTACGAGCTGGCCCCCACCGACCCGGACGTCCTGGCCGCGCTCGAACGGCACGCCGAGGAGCTGCGCGCGTTCGAGGACCTGTTGCGGCTGTTCGAGCGGCGGTTGCCCGAGGCGAAGGGGGCGGAGCGGGTCGACCTCCTCCGCCGCATCGCCGGCATCCAGGCCTCGCGGCTCGGCGACGTCGATGCGGCGATCGAAGCCTACCGCAAGGTGTTGCGCGAGCATCCCGGCGCCGTCGAGGCCGTGCAGTCGCTCGAGCACCTGCTGCAATCGTCGGGGAAGCTCGAGTTGCTGGCGTCGTTCTATCGCGAGCGGCTGGACGAGACGGAGGACGCGGCGGACCGCCTGGCCTGGCTGGTGAAGCTCGCCGGGCTCCTGGACGAGGGGCTCGACCGCACCGACGAGGCGGTCAAGACCTGGCGCCAGGTGCTGGACGTCGAGCCCGACCACGACGCGGCGCTCGACGCCCTGGAGCGGATCTACCAGGCGACGAACCGGCCCGCCGAGCTGGCCGAGGTGTTGGAGCGGAAGCGGGCGAAGGCGGGGAGCGGTCCGGCGCGGATCGACCTGACCTTCCGTCTCGGCCAGCTCTTCGCCGGTCCGCTCGAGCAGGAGGCGAAGGCGGTCGGGGCGTTCCGCGAGGTGTTGCAGGCGGACCCCGGTCGCGCCGAGGCGGTCGCGGCACTGGAGAAGTACCTCGGGAAGCCCGAACACCGGGTCGATGTGGCGCGTTTCCTGGAGCCGCACTACCTGGAGTCGAACAACTTCCCGAAGCTGGCCTGGGTGCTGCAGATCATCATCGAGGGGACGGCGGCCGGGCCGGAGCGTCTGGAACTGATGCGCCGTCTGGCGCGCGTCTACGAGGAGGCGTTGGCCGACCCGGAGGCGGCCTTCCTGACGGTTTCCGAGGCGGTGGGGGAGAACCCCGCCGAGGAGGTGTTGTGGGACGATCTCGACCGCCTCGCCGCCGTGGTGAAGGACCGGACGACGCAGGTCAAGCGCCTCGAGGAGGTCTACGACTCCGGCCGGCTCGACGCCGACGCGCAGCTCCGCCTGGCCCGCCGGCTCGCCGCGCTGTGCGACGAGGCGTTGGGCGAGCGGAAGCGCGCGGAGCGTTACCACCGGCTGATCCTGGAGCGCGACGCGGACGACGCCACGTCCTTCGCGGCCCTCGATGCGCTGCTCAAGGCCGAGGAGCGGTACGACGACCTCGCGCAGGTGCTGCGGGCGCGGGCCGACCGGGCGACCCAGGACGCGGTGCGCGTCGAGATGCTCCAGCAGCTGGCCTTCCTCTTGGAGGACATGCTGGAGCGGCCGGACGAGGCGACGGCGACGTACCGGGAGATCCGGGAGATCCAGCCCGACAACGAGGTCGCGATCCGGGCGCTCGAGCGGCTCTACCAGCAGCAGGGGCAGTGGGAGCGGCTGGTCGAGCTGCTCGAGGTGACGCTGCCGGTGGTGCGTTTCGAGGACGAGCTGGACCGGCGGCTGCGCATCGCCGAGCTGCGCGAGCAGCGGTTGGGCCAGGCCGCCGCGGCGCTCGACGACTACCGCCAGATCCTGTCCCGCCGGCCCGACGACGCCCGCGTCCTGCAGGCGCTCGAACGGCTGCTCGCGGACCGGGCGTTGCGCCAGGAGGTGGCCGACCTGCTCGCGCCGCTGCACGAACGCTCGGGACGCTACGCGGACCTCGTGCGCGTGCTGATGGTGAAGCTCGAGGCGGCGGCGACCCCGTCGGACAAGGTGGTGGTCTGGACGCGCATCGCGCAGATCCGGGAGGACGCGCTGGCGGACCTCGACGGCGCCTTCGAGGCGTACTCCCAGGCGGCCGAGGCCGACCCGACCGATCCGGAGCCGCGGACGCAGCTGGCCCGGATCGCCGACGCGCAGGGGCTGCACGCGTTGTACGCCGACGTGCTCGAGGGGCTGCTCGGCAAGCTGGGCGACGATCTCCCGCTGCGCGCCGAGCTGCTCGGCCGGCTGGCGACGCTGTACGACCGCTCCCTCAACGACCCGGCGAAGGCCGAACAGGCCTATCGCCGCTGGCTCGACGTCGACCGCGACGATCCCGCGATCGCCGTCCCCGCGGCGCAGGCGCTCGAGCGGCTCCTTGCCGTGCGCGAGCGCTATGCGGATCTGGTCGAGGTGCTGCGGATCCAGGCGCGGTTCGCGGAGACGGCCGAGCGGCGGGTGGAGCTGCTGCGGCGGGTGGCGGAGATCCAGGAGTCGTTCCTCTCCGACGGCGCGGCCGCGCTGGCCACCGTCGAGGAGATCGACGAGGTCGCGCCGCAGGATCTCGACAACCTGCGGGCCCTCGAGCGGCTCTACCACCAGGCCGGACAGTGGTCGAAGCTCGTCGAGGTGCTGCGCCGCCGCTCGACGCTCGCCGCCGACCCGCAGGAACGCCGGAGCATCGCCTACCGCATCGCCGAGCTGCTCGAGGAGCGGCTGGCGGACCGCGACGAGGCGATCGTGACGTACCAGGGGATCCTGGCCGAGGCGCCGGGCGAGGTGCCCGCGGTGCGCGCCCTGATCCGCCTGTTCCAGGCCGCCGCGCAGTGGTCCGACCTGCTCGACACCCTGCGCCGGATGCTGGAGTTGACGACCGACCCGGCGGAGCAGGTCTCGTTGCTGTGCAGCATGGGCGACGTGCAGCGCGAGCGGACGAGGGATCTGCCGGAAGCGGTCGAGTCGTACCGGCGGGCGTTGGAGTTGGACGGCCAGAACGCCGCCGCCCGGGCCGCCCTCGAGCGGCTCACCGCGGAGCCGGACGTCCGACTGGCGGCGGCGCGGATCCTGACCGGGGTGTACGAGCGGGAGGCCAACTTCGGCCGCCTGCTCGAGATGCTGGACATCGAGACAGCGGAGGCGGAGGACGACGGCCGGCGGATCGCGGCGCTCCGGCGCGCGGCGGAAGTGGCCGAGGTGGGGCTGGGCGACGTGCGGCGCGCCTTCGGCTATGTCGGGCAGGCGTTCCGGCTGATGGCCGGGACTCCGGACGCGGGGGCGGCGGTGGCCGAGCTGGAGCGGCTCGCGCGGGCCACGGGCGACGCCCCGGCGTTGGCCACGTTGTACCGGGAGGTCGCGCCCGACCTGCTCGACCTCGGCCTGCAGACCTCCGTCTATCTCCGCGTGGCCGAGCTGGCCCGGCAGGCGTCGCAGTACGAGACGGCGACCGAGTACTACACGAAGGTCCTGGACAACGACCCGGCGAACGCCAGCGCCCTCGACGCCCTCGAACAGGTCTACGCGGCGACCGAGCGGTGGTCCGACCTGCTCGAGATCCTGCGGCGCAAGGGAGATCTGACCCAGGTCGCGGCCGAGAAGGTCGCCCTGCTGTTGCAGCAGGGGCGGCTGTGCGAGCAGAAGCTGGAGGACCGGTCCACCGCCGTCGCCTGCTACGAGGCGGTGCTCGACCTGGACGGGCGGAACGCCGAGGCGACGGCGGCGCTCGAACGGCTCTACGCCGAGGCGGAGCGCTGGTCGGCGCTGGTCTCGCTGCTCGAACGGCAGCTCGGATGGCCGGGCGTGGACGTCCTGGCGCTCCGGCAGCGCGCCGCCGACACGGTGCTCGAGAAGCTCGGGGACGCCGCGCGCGCGTTCGAACACTACCGCGCCGCGCTCGAGGTGAACCCGAACTACGCGCCGACGATCGAGCGGCTCGAGGCGTTGTTGCGCGAGGGCGACCATCGCGCCGAGGCGGCGACCGTCCTGGAGGAGGTCTACCGGCGCCGCATGGAGCTGCAGAAGCTCGTGGAGGTGCTGCTGGTGCGCCACGAGCTGCAGGAGTCCCCCGACGAGCGCAAGCAGACGCTGCGGCAGGTCGGGCAGCTCTACGAGGAGCAGCTGGAGAACCTGGACCAGGCGTTCGTGGTCTACGGCCGGCTGTTCCGCGAGGACATCGAGGACGTCGAGGCGCGGGAGCTGGTCGAGCGGTTGGCGGGGGTGATGGGGGCCTGGTCGCGGCTGGCGGACTTGTACGAGGCGATCCTCAAGGACACCGACGTCGACACGCAGGCGACCGCGGCTCTGGCGTTCCGGCTGGGCGAGGTGGCGGAGGAGCGGTTGCGCGACTTCCCGCGGGCCCGCGAGGCCTACCGTCGGGCGCACGCGTTCGACCCGAGCAACGCGCAGGCGCTGGCGGCGTTGGAGCGGGTGTTCGCGGCCACCGAGGACTGGGCCGCCCTGCTCGACCTGCTGCGCCAAGTCGCCGACGCGACCTACGACCCGGCGGCGCGCAAGACGCTGCTGTTCCGCATGGCGGCGATCCTGGAGGAGAAGCAGGAGAACCGCTCCCGCGCGATCGAGGTTTACGTCGAGGTGCTCGACGTGGACCCGGCGGACGTCCAGGCCATCGCCGCGCTGGACCGCCTGTACTACTACGAGAAGCGCTGGAACGACTTGGCCGACCTGCTGCTGCGCCGGATCGAGCAGACCTCGGACGTACGTTCCGGAAACGCCCTCCGCTACCGTCTCGCGATGCTGTACCAGGAGCAGCTGGCGGACGTGGAGCGCGCCGTGTCGACGCTCGAGGAGATCCTGCGGCTCGATCCGACGTTCCGCGAGGCGATTTCGGCGATGGAGGCGCTGCTGGCGGACCCCGACCAGCGGTTCCGCGTCGCCCAGTCCCTCGTCCCCGTCTACCAGCAGCTCGACGACTGGGAGAGCCTGGTCCAGGTGTACCAAGTCGAGCTCGAGGCGCTGCAGGACCCGACCGAACGGATCGTGCGCTGGCTGGAGATCGCCCGGTTGTACGAGGCGAAGGGGAACGACCCGCGCAGCGCCTTCCGGGCGTACGCCGCGGCGTTCGCGGAGGACCCGACCGACCAGGGCGTGCTGGAGCAGCTCCAGCGCCTGGCGACGGCGCTGGGCGCCTGGGCCGAACTCGTCGCGGCCCTCGAGGCCGGACTGCCGAAGCTCGACGACGGCGCGATGAAGGCCGACCTCCTCCGGCAGATCGCCCGCACCCTGGACCGGCGGCTCGGCGACTTCCGCGGCGCGGTGGCGGCCTACGAGCGGCTGCTCCAGCTCGAGCCGAGCGACCTCGAGGCGGTGGATGGTCTCGACGCCCTCCTGACGCTGCTGGCCGAGTGGAACCGGCTGGTGGAGGTGCTGGACCTGCGCGCCGACATGGTCGGCGACCCGGCCCAGCAGAAGGCGGTGCGCCAGCGGCAGGGCGAGATCTGCGAGGAGCAGCTCGGCCGTCTCGACGACGCCGTCGATTTCTATCGCAAGGCGCTCGACCTCGACGAAACCGACCTCCGGCTCTACGACTCGCTGGCCGGGCTGCTCGAGCGCCGAGAGCGGTGGGGCGAGCTGGTCGAGCTGCTGGAGCGCAAGCTGACCGTGCTGACCGACCCGGCCGGGCGCCGTGAGACCCTCGCCCGCATGGCGCGGACGCAGCACGAGCGGCTGCAGAACGGCGGCGCCGCGATCCAGAGCTGGCGCTCGCTGCTCGAGGAGGCGCCCGCCGACCGCGAGGCGCTCGACGCCCTCGACGCACTGCTGGAGGCCGACAAGGCGTGGTACGACCTCGTCGAGATCCTCCGCCGGAAGCTCGATGCGGCGGCCAACGACGTCGAGCGGCTCGCCCTCCGGCTGCGCCTGGGGCGGATCGCCCGGGAACAGATCGAGGACCTCACCGCTTCGATCGAGCACTACGAGCAGGCGCTGGCCCTGGCGCCGGACAACGCCGAGGCGATCGGGGCGTTGCGGGCGATCGCGGAGGACGAGGAGCACCGTTTCCGCGTCTTCGAGATCCTGGAGCCGGCCCTGCGGCACCGCGGCCGCTGGCAGGACCTGCTGGATCTGCGCGAACTGCGGCTGAAGGCGATCGAGGATCCCGCGGCGCGCGTCGAGGAGCTGGGAGCGATCGCCGACCTCCTCGAGCGCGCCCTCGGGCGACCGGCGGAGGCGTTCGAGGCGCACCTGCGGGCGGTGCGCGAGGAGGCTCCCTCGCCGGCCGCGATCGAGGCGGCCCAGCGGCTGGCCGTGCAGCTCGGGAAGTGGGGCGACCTCTACGAGGCGCTCGGCGTGAAGGCCAAGGCGACGTCCGACGCGCAGGCCGCGGCGGCCCTGTGGATGCTGGCCGGCGGGATGGCCGAGTCCCAGCTCGACGATGTCGACCGCGCCGTCGCCGCCTACCGCGCCGCGCTCGACACCGGCGCCGCCGAGGCCGACTCGCTCGAGGCGCTCGACCGGCTGTACACGCGGCTCGAACGTTGGGACGACCTTGTCGAGGTACTGGAGCGGAAGCTGGCCGCGGCTCCCGACCCTGACGAGCAGAGCCGGATCGAGCTGCGGATCGGCCGGCTGCGGCTGGAGCGCTACCAGGACGTCGGGGCGACGATCGCCGCCATGCGCTCGGTCCTCGAACGGACGCCCCAGGACGTCGAGGCGACCCGGCTGCTCGAGTCGCTGTGGGACCGGACGGAGCATCTGCCCGTGCTGCTGGAGATCCTTGGGCCGGTCTACCGCGCGCGGGGCGAGTTCCGCAGCCTGCTCCAGTTGATGGAGCTGCGCGTCCAGGCGATGCAGGACGACGGCGAACGCGGCGCGATGCTGCGCGAGATGGCCGAGCTGGCGGAGGAGCAGCTGCACGACCCGAGCCGGGCGTTCGAGTGCCTGGCGCGGGCGTTCGAAACGCGGCCCGACGAGAGCGGGCTCTTGGAGGACGTCGAGCGTCTGGGCGAGGTGCTGGGGGCGTTTTCCCAGCTGATCGAGCTCGGGGCGCGGGCGGTCGAGCGGCTGGACGACACGGCGGCCAAGACCGCGCTGCTGCTGCGCTGCGCCCGCTGGGCCTCGCGCACCGGCGACGACGCCCGCGCGGTCGAGTTCCACCGCGCACTGCTGGCACTGGAGCCCGAGCACGAGGAGTCGCTGCGCGAACTCCAGGAACTGCTCGAACGGCTCGGACGTCACGCCGAGCTGGCGGACATCGTCGAGCGGCGAGCGGGGGCGGTCTACGACCTGGAGGAGAAAAAGCGGTTGTATCGCGCGCTGGCCGGGATCGCGCTGGAACGGCTCGGCGACCTCCAGCGCGCCGCCGCCGCCTACGACCGGCTGCTCGAACACGACGAGTCGGATCTCGAGGCACTGGACGCGGTGATCGCCCTGCGGGAGCGGCTCCAGGACTGGCCGACGCTGGCGGAACTGCTCGCGCGCCGCCTCCAGGCGACGGCGGACCCGGGGCAGGCCAACGCACTCCGCAAGCGCCTCGGCGCCTTGCTTCTCGGGCCGCTCGACCGGGCCGAGGAGGGCTTGGCCACGCTCAAGGAGATCCTCGACTACGAGCCGGAGGACCCCGACGCGATCGGGACGCTGGAGGACTACTACGGCCGGCACGAGCGGTGGAGCGACCTGCGCGACCTGTTGCGGGACCGTCTGGACCGCAGTCGCGATTCCGCCGCCCGCCTGGCCCTGCTCGAACGGCTCGCCGACCTGGCGGAAACCCGCCTCGAGGCGCCCGAGGAGGCGCTGGACTTCGCGCTGCAGATGCTCGACGTCGAGCGGACGCACGGGCCGGGGCGGGCGCGCGTCGAGCGGCTGCTGGGATCGCTCAAGCGCTGGGACGACCTGGTGATGCACTTCGAAACCTGGGCGCGGGAGGCCGAGGGCCGCGACGCGGCCGAGGAACTGCGGCTGCTGGTGAAGATCGGCGAGATCCGGGAGCGCGAGATGGACGACCCGGACGGCGCGGTGGAGTACTTCGAGAAGGTGCTGGCGCGCGAGCCGAACCACACGCTGGCCCTGGCGGCGCTCGCGCGGATCCACGAGCGGAAGGGCGACTGGGCGAAGTGCGTGGAGGTGCTCGAGCGCGCGGTCGGCAGCGGCGGGGTCCCGGCGGACGTCTCCGAGGCGCTGCTGCGGCTGGGCCGGGTGAAGGAGGAACACCTCCAGGACGTCCCGGGCGCGCTGCTCCACTACCAGCAGGCGGTCCAGGCCAACCCGGAGAACAAGGCCGCCGTCGATGCCGTGCTCGCGCTCGCCAAGCGGGCGGGGGAGTGGCCGACGTGGGCGGCGTACGCGGAATACGCGCTGCGCTTCGTCCCGGAGGACAAGGCGAAGGTGGCCCCGCTGCTGGAGATCGCCGGCGTACACGCCGAGAAGCTCGGCGACCGGGCCAAGGCGCTGCAACTGGTGGAGGCCGCGCGGACGATTGCCCCCGACGACCGCGGCGTGCTCGTCCTGTACTGCGACCTGTTGACGAAGGAGGGGCGGACGGACGAGGCGATTCCGATCCTCGAGCAGCTCGTGGCGGGCGACGAGGGCGCCGGCAAGCGGCGGGGGAAGGAGACGGCGGTGTACCTCGAGCGGCTGGCGGCGGCGCTGGAGGCCAAGGGCGACCGGGCCGGCGCCCGGACGCGCCTCGAGGAGGCCGCGCGGATCGATGTGACCAACGTCGCCGTCGCCTACCGCCTCGGCCTGCTCTACCAGCAGGACGGCGATCTCGACCGGGCGATGCAGAAGCTGCGTCCGCTGCTGCTGCAGAAGATCGAGCCGGCGAGCGGCGTCGACAAGGCCGATGTCTACTTCCATCTGGCCGAGATGCACGTCGCGAAGAACGAGAAGCCGAAGGCGCTGTCGATGATCGAACGCGGCTTGCAGGCCAACCCGGACCACGGCGGCTGCAAGGCGCTCAAGGAGCAGTTGAAGTAGGAGCCGCGCCGGCCGCCGCGGGAGGTTGCCGCGGGCGGATCGGGGCTCCCGAGAAGGTCCCGCGGGCCGGGACGACCCGGCGGGACGCGAGCGGAAGGAGTCGGCGATGCAGGGAAGGGAAGTGTTCGTGGTGTCGGCGGTGCGGACGGCGGTCGGCAGTTTCCTCGGCGTGTTCAAGGACGTCCCGGCCGTGCGACTCGGCGCCGCGGCGATCCAGGCGGCGGTGCAGCGCTCCGGGGTCGATCCGAAGGCGGTGGAAGAGGTCTACATGGGCTGCGTGCTGACGGCGGCGCTGGGGCAGGCCCCGGCGCGACAGGCTTCGATCTACGCCGGCCTGAGCCAATCGATCCCCTGCACGACGATCGGCAAGGTCTGCGGCTCCGGGCTGCAGGCGGTGGTCCTCGGCGCGAAGGCCGTCGCGCTGGGGGACTGCGAGGTGGTCGTGGCCGGCGGGATGGAGAGCATGACGCAGGCGCCGTACGCGCTGCCCAAGGCGCGGCAAGGCTACCGGATGGGCAAGGACGTGATCCTCGACACGATGGTGCACGACGGCCTGTGGGACGCCTACGGGGACAAGCACATGGGGATGTGCGCCGAACTGTGCGCCCAGAAGTACAAGTTCACGCGCGAGATGCAGGACGACTTCGCGATCGAATCGTACCGGCGCTCGACGGCCGCCATCGCCGCCGGCGAGTTCGCCCGGGAGATCGTCCCGTTCGAGATCGCCCAGAAGAAGGGACCGGCGGTGCAGGTGGCGACCGACGAGGAACCGGGGCGGGGCAATCCGGACAAGATGCGCACGCTCAAGCCCGCCTTCGATCCCAAGAACGGCACGATCACCGCGGGCAACGCCTCGAGCATCAACGACGGCGCCGCGGCCCTCGTGCTGGCCTCCGCCGAGGCGATCAAGAAGCACGGGCTGAAGCCGATCGCCCGCATCGTCTCCTACGGCGGAGCGGCGCAGGAGCCGGAATGGTTCACCACGGCGCCGATCCCGGCGATGCAGAAGGCGCTGGCGCGCGCCAACTGGAAGCCCGCGGACGTGGACCTCTGGGAGATCAACGAGGCATTCGCGGTGGTGACGATGGCCGCGATCCACGATCTCAAGCTCGACCCGGCGAAGGTCAACCTGCGGGGCGGTGCGGTCTCGATCGGCCACCCGATCGGCGCGAGCGGCGCGCGGATCCTGGTCACGCTGCTGCACCTGATGGAGGACAAGAAGGCGACCCGCGGATGCGCCTCGCTGTGCATCGGCGGCGGCGAGGCTCTGGCGCTGACGGTGTCGCGCTAGCGACGGGCGAGGGACGACGATGGAGTTCAAGACGATCGGAGTGCTCGGAACGGGACAGATGGGAGCCGGAATCGCGCAGGTGGCCGCCGAGGCCGGCCTGCGGGTGCTGATGGCCGACCTCAACCGCGAGATCGCCGAGAAGGGCAAGGCGGGCATCGCCAAGCTGCTCGGCAAGGCGGTCGAGAAGGGGAAGATCGATGCCGCGCGCCGCGACGCCGTCCTGGCGCGGCTCGAACCGCAGGACTCGGTCGCCGCGTTCCGCGAGGTCGATCTCGCGATCGAAGCCGCGACCGAGAACATCGAACTGAAGCGGAAGCTGTTCCAGGGACTGGACGAGGCCTGCCCGGCGCATGCCGTGCTCGCCACCAACACCTCCTCGATCTCGATCACCCTCCTCGCCGCCGCGACGAAACGGCCGGCGAAGGTGATCGGGATGCACTTCATGAACCCGGTGCCGGTGATGAAGCTGGTGGAACTGATCCGCGCGCTGCAGACCGACGACGAGACCTACGACGCCGTCAAGGCGCTGGCCGAGCGGATGGGCAAGACGTGCGTGACGGCCAAGGACGCCCCCGGCTTCATCGTCAACCGGATCCTGCTGCCGATGCTCAACGAGGCCTGCTACGCCCTGATGGAAGGGCTCGGCACGCCCGAGGACATCGACAACGGCATCAAGCTCGGCCTGAACCACCCGATGGGGCCGCTGGCGCTGGCCGACCTGATCGGCCTCGACACCTGCCTGGCGATCGCCGAGGTGCTCCACAAGGGATTGGGCGACGACAAGTACCGGCCATGCCCGCTGTTGCGCAAGTACGTCGAGGCGGGGTGGCTGGGGCGCAAGACCGGGCGCGGGTTCTACCGGTACGAGAAGTGAGCGGCGGCCGGCGCGCTCCACGAGGGAGGTTGGACATGCCCTACGAGACGGTGCTCCTGGAGCGGGACGGGAACGTGGCGCTGATCACGATCAACCGACCCGACAAGCTGAACGCGCTGAACCCGCAGGTCTGCCGCGACCTGCTGGGCGCGCTGAACGAGGCGGCGTGCGACGACGCGGTCGGCGCGATCGTGATCACCGGCGCGGGCGACAAGTCGTTCGTCGCCGGCGCCGACATCGCCGCGATGTCGAAGATGTCGCCGATGGAAGGCCGCGCCTTCGCGGACCTCGGCCACGCGATCGGCGACACGATCGCTGGCTGCCCGAAGCCGGTGATCGCCGCGGTCAACGGTTTCGCGCTGGGCGGCGGCACCGAGTTGGCGATCGCCTGCGACGTGATCTACGCCAGCGACAAGGCCAAGTTCGGCCAGCCCGAGGTCAAGCTGGGGATCATCCCCGGCTTCGGCGGCACCCAGCGCCTCGCCCGCCTCGTCGGCCTGCAGAAGGCCAAGGAGCTGGTGTTCAGCGGCGACACGATCGATGCCGCCGAGGCGCTGCGGATCGGCCTGGCGTGCGCGGTCTTCCCGCACGCCGAACTGCTCGCCAAGGCCAAGGAGCTGGCCCGGCGGATGGCCGCCGCCGGGCCGGTCGCCGTCGCGCAGGCCAAGCGGGCGATGAACCACGGCTACGACCTGCCGCTTCCGGCGGCGTTGGAGTTGGAGAAGCAGACCTTCGCGGCGCTGTTCGGCACGCACGACCAGCAGGAGGGGATGGGGGCCTTCCTGGCGAAGCGCAAGCCGACGTTCCAGGGGAAGTGACGATGCGACACCACCACGGGGCGATGCGGCCTCCGGCCGCCCGAAGGTGGGGGGAGGCGTTTCTCGGCATTCTGCTGGTCGCGGTCGGTCTGCCTGCCTGTCCTGCACCGCCGCCCCCGCCTCCGCCTCCGCGCCCGCCGGCGCCGGTCGAGCCGGTGGACGACCCCAACGTCCAGGTCGAGACGATGGGGTCGCTCTCCAACGACGAGGTGCGGCGGACGTTCCAGAACGCCGCCCCGCGGCTCGTCGGCTGCTACGAGCAGGGGTTGCGGCGGCTCCGCCAACTGGCAGGGGACGTGCGGTTCCACGTCGGCGTGGCCCGGGACGGTTCGGTCCAGTGGGCGTTCGTCGAGGCTTCGCAACTCGGCGACCATGCGGTGCTCGAGTGCATGTTGCAGGTGGTGCGCGGGATGACCTTCCCGCGGCCGCGCGGCGGGGCCACCGAGGCGGTGTTCCCGATCGAACTCGAGCCGCCGGACGAGGTCGCCTACCCGGCGACCTGGACGCCGAACCAGGTTCCCGAGGCGCAGGGGACGTACCGTCCGGAGATCGAGGCGTGCCTCGGCGGCACGTCGGGCTACACGTTGACGCTGTATGTGGCGGCCGGGGGCGCGGTGCAGGAGGCGGGCGCGACGCCGCCCGACGCCGACCACCAGGCCCAGGCCGACTGCCTGGCGGCCGCGGCGCGCAGTTGGCAGCTCGCGGACCCCGGTCCGGGCGGCGCCAAGGTCACGCTGGCGTTCTGAGAGGGACCGATGCAGTTCGAACCGACGCCCGAGCAGTTGTTGGTGCGGGACATGGCGCGCGACTTCGCGCGCCGGGAGATCCTGCCGGTCGCCGCGGCGCTGGACCGCGACGGCCGCTTCCCCGCGGAGATCCTGGCCCGGCTCGCCGGCATCGGCATGATGGGCGTGAACATCCGCGAGGAGTACGGCGGTGCGCAGGCCGGCCCCGTGGCCTACGTGATGGCGCTCGCCGAAATCGCCTCCGCGTGCGCCTCGACCGCCGTGACGATGAGCGTGACGAACATGGTGGCCGAGGTGATCCAGCAGTTCGGCACGGAGGAGCAGCGGCGGCGGCACATCCCGCGGATCACGAGCGGCGAGTATGCGGCGGGCGCGTTCGGCCTCTCCGAGCCGGGCGCGGGCAGCGACCCGGGCTCGATGACTACTACCGCGCGTCGCGACGGCGACGGGTGGATCCTCAACGGCCAGAAGGCCTGGATCACCTCCGGCGACCGCGCGGGGGTGATCGTCGTCTGGGCCCGCACCGGCGGGCCCGGCACCGGCGGGCTGTCGGCGTTCCTGGTCGAGCCGGGGACGCCGGGGTTCGAGGCGGGGCGCCACGAGGACAAGATGGGTCTGCGCGCCTCGACCACCGTCTCGCTGCACTTCGACAACTGCCGCCTGCCCGCCGGCGCGCTGCTCGGCGAGGAGAACCGCGGCTTCCGCATCGCGATGATGGCGCTCGACGGCGGCCGCCTCGGCATCTCCGCCCAGGCCCTCGGAATCGCCCGGGCCGCGATCGAGGAGACGACGGCGTATGCGAAGGAGCGGCGGCAGTTCGGCCGGCCGATCGCCGACTTCCAGGCGATCCAGTGGATGCTCGCCGATTGCGTCGCCGAGTGGGACGCGGCGTGGCTGCTGCTGCTGCGCGCCGCCTGGCTCAAGGAGCAGGGGCGGCCGTTCTCCCGCGAGGCCTCGATGGCCAAGGTCTACGCCACCGAGCGGGCGAACGCGATCTGCGCGCGCTGCTTCCAGATCCACGGCGGCTACGGGTACGTCAAGGAGTATCCGATCGAGCGGCACCTGCGCGACGTGCGGGTGACGACGATCTACGAGGGCACCAGCGAGGTCCAGCGGGTCGTGATTTCCCGCGCGGTGCTGAAGTAGAACGAACCGCCCGGCTTCCGGGGCAACGACCGGCAGACGAAGGCCGAAGAGACGGGGACGGCGCGCCCGGAAACCCGGACGCTCGTTTGACACCCCCGGGGTCGGATGGTAGCTTGCCCGCGGCCGGAAATGACGGCGAGGTGCAGCATGAAACAGGCGTGTCGTCCGGTTCTGGTCGCGCTGGTCGTCGGCTCGATGTTCGCGGTCGGAGTGCGGTGCGCCTCGACGGGCGAGGAGTGCACGCTGGCCGCGCCGGCGATCTGCGGCGCGGACACCTGCGTTGATCTCGCCAGCGACCCGGAGAACTGCGGCGAGTGCGGCCGGAGCTGCAACGGCGGCTCCTGCTCGCGAGGCCTCTGCGTGTGCGGCGGGACGACCTGCGCGGCGGGGTCGATCTGCTGCAACGGCGCCTGCACCAACCTGAACGCCGATCGCACCAACTGCGGCACCTGTGGCACCGTCTGCCCGCCCGGCATCGGCTGCACGCTGGGCGTCTGCACCGGCGAGGCCTGTCCGGGCGGCTGCGGCAGCCTGACCTGCTGCGGCCTCGGCTGCGTCGACACGCGGACCGACCCGGCCAACTGCGGCAGTTGCGGGCACGCCTGCGCCGCCGGTCAGATCTGCGACAACGGCATCTGCCTCACCTCGGCCTGCTCGCCGCCGTGCACCGCGCCCCAGCGGTGCTGCGGCGAGACGTGCGTGGACGTCACCAGCGACGTCAACAACTGCGGCTTCTGCGGCAACCAGTGCCTCGACGCCGACCCGCCGGTCGCCAACCGCTGCGCGGAGATCGGCGGACGCGTCCAGTGCGCCTGCGGCGCCTCGGCCGAGTGCCGGCCCGGCCAGATCTGCTGCGCCGACGGCTGCCGCAGCGTCACCGCCGACCCGAACAACTGCGGCGCCTGCGGCAACGTCTGTCCGGCCGGCCATGTCTGCTCGTCCGGCGTCTGCGTCTGCGGCGCCACGGGCGGCTCGTGCGGAGAGGGGGAGTCGTGCTGCGGCGGCACGTGCATCGACACGCGGAACGACTTCGGCAACTGCGGCGGCTGCGGCAGCGCCTGCAACCCGATCGTCGCCGACTCGTGCGTCGACGGCACCTGCCGCTGCGGGAGTTCGGGGGCCTGTCGCGTCGGCGCGACGCTGTTCTGCGGGATGCCCGGTGCGACGCCCGAGCGGTGTTGCGGCGGGACGTGCCGCGCCATCGACGCCGCGGCCTGCACCGATTGCGACACGCCGTGCGCCGAGGGGCAGACGTGCGAGGCGGTGCCGCCGCCGTTCGCGCCGCCCTGCAACTACGCCTGCCAGTAGCCCGTGCGGAGGGAGAAACCAGTGTCCGCTCCATCGCCTTGTCCCTGCGGCACCCGAAGCCTCGTCCTCGCCTCGCTCGCCGGCCTCGTCGCCCTCGCGACGCCGCCCGCCGCGGCCCAGACCGCCGCCGTCCTGCCCGTTCGCTCGGGCGATGCCGCGCTGGCGGCCGGCGTCGAGGGCGCGATCCGCGACGCGATGATCGGTGCGGGCTACCTCCTGCAGTCCGGCCCCGCCGTCACCACCGCCCTCGGGCAGCTCGGGCTGACCGAGATCACCACGATCGAGGAGGGCCGGCGCCTGGGCAACGCGCTCGGCGCCGAGATGATCCTTTCGGCCGCCGTGGAGCCGAACTGGATCTCGATTGCGGTGATGCATCTGCCGAGCGAATCGATCGAGGTCCGGGAGGGCGAGTTGCCGGGCGAGGCGGTCAACGTTCCGTTGACCGTGGTGGCCAACCTGGCGGACGCGGTGCGGGTGATGCGCGAGGCGGGGGTGGAGATTCCCGAGATCCCGCCGCCCGCCGCGCCGTCG
>JAAZOP010000433.1 GCA_012797735.1 Myxococcales bacterium | reverse complement strand
CGCGCGGCGGGCGGCGCGCAACGACCCCGGGGCCGCTAGCGGCGCGGGCCGTCGGCGACGCGCAGCAGGCCGCCCATCGTGCCGAGGTACGCGGCGCCGTCCGGGCCGAGCGCCAGAGGCTGGCCGAAGTTCGCGTAGTCCAGCCCCGACCCCGTGGGGACCCGGAACGCCGTCCGCCCCGTCTCGAATTCGACCGCCGTCAGGAAGAAGTCGTAGTCCCCGTCCGCGCGCCGCTCGTACGTGTAGACGTACAGCAGTCCGTTGGCCAGCGACAGCTTGGGGAGGACCTGCGACGACTTCTCCGCGCTGCGCCAGACCTCGGTGCAGCGGTAGCCGCCGGCGCCGTCGGGCAGCGCATCGACCCGCGCCAGCCCGCCCGCGTGCTCGAGCCAGCAGCGGCCGGAACCGAGGATGTTCCTGCGATCGATGCCGTAGTTGTTGTCGACGATCACCGAGTACTCGAGCCCCCGCGGCCCGCGGCGCACCAGGCCCACGAGCGCGTTTTCGGTCGTGCTCGCCCCCTCGTCGAACACCGGCAGGCTGCAGGCGACGCCGCCGTCCGCGCGCCGCAGGAACAGCACGTTCATCCGCGGCTCGGCGTTGTCCCCGATCGCGACCAGTTCGCCGAAGAGCTGCGGCGTCGTGCCCGACCCCTGGTTGAAGTTCCCCGGCTTCACCCGGGTGCCCCGATCGTAGGCCGCCCGCCAATCGATCACCGGCGTTCCCGAGGCGCCGGCGTGGAACCGGTACAGCGCGTGGTCCGTGACCACGTACACGCCGTCCTCCCCGACGGCGAACGAGTTCTCGATCTCCTCGCCGCCGAGGTCGAGGGTCGCGACGGCGCCGTCCTCCGGCCGGACCGTGCCCACGACTCCGTAGCGGGTCGTCCACCACAGATGCCGCCCGTCCCAGTCGGGCATCGTCATCTGCACGTGGTCCCGCGCCGGCGGCGTCATCGGCACGACGTGCGCCGAAAGATCGTACCGCGCGGCCTGGACGAACGCATCGCCGGCCGGCGCGACTTCCAGCACCTGGATCGCGTTCTCGGCGTCGGTCAGGAGCAGCCGGTTCCGCGCGTCGAGCACGAAGTACGCCGCGCCGGACGTGTCGTCGTACGGGAACAGCGGGTCGGTCGGGTCGCGCGGCGGGAGCGGATACGAAGCCGTCGGTTCCAGGGTGTCCGGGTCGAGCCGCAACATCGAGAACTGCAGCAGCACCGCGCTCGTCGTCAGGATCCGGTCCTCGGCGTCGAACGCGATCGTCGCGCAGGTGTTGAGCACGTCCGCGTACCGGTGCAACTCGACCACCGCGTCCCGGCCCGACGGGCCGGGCGTCTCGTAGGTGTCGGTCATGTACGCGTCGTTGTGCATGTTGCTGCGCCCGTTCGGGGCGAGGAACGGGTGCTGCGGCACCGGCAGGTGCTCCACGGCCGGACCGGCGTCGCCGCCGGTCGTGCACGCGCCGAGCCAGACGAGCGCCCAGGCCGCGGGGAACGCCGGGACCGGAGCGCGAACCGGGAACTCGACGTCGCGTCGCATCGCGCCTCGCGTCGAGGCCGCAGCACGGCACGGCCGGGACGCCGGCCGCTTCTAGCGCCGATGCCGCCGGATGGCAACAACGCCGGCGCGCCGGCACAACCCCCGGCACCGTCGCAAACGTCGGCCGTGGTGCAGCGGAGTCCGTCGTCGCAAGGCGTCTCCGGACCGTAACGCTCGCAGCCGCCGCGGCCGTCGCAGAAGCCGTCCTGACCGCAGGTGAAGGGCGAGCCGGTCGAGCACTCGTTGCCCGGGTCGGTGCCGGCGGGAACCGGCACGCAGCGCCCCTCCCTCCCCTCCAGGTCGCACGCCTCGCAGTTGCCGTCGCGCGGCCCGTCGCAGCAGAAACCGTCGACGCACGGGCCGCCGGTGCAATCCAGCCGCGTCCGGCACGGGACGGGGCCCGCGTCCGCCTCCGCCTCCGCCTCCGTTCCCGTCTCGGTTTCCGGCGGCGTGTCGTCCGCGGCATCCGCTTCCGCACGACCGTCGATACCGGCGTCCGCATCCCCTCCTCCGCCTTCTGGATCAGGTGCAAGTCCCCATTTCCCGTGAGCGTGAGCGTGAGCGTGAGCGTGAGCGTGACTCACCCGCACATGCGACAGAGCATTTGCACCACACGGACCAGCAGCGTCCGCGCCTCGTCGAGGCGTATCGCATCGACGAGCATGAGCACTCTGCACACATCGAGAATCGCCGCGCATTCCATCGCCGACCCTCGCGCGATGGCACGATGTCGGTCCGCGTCAAGCTTGCGCACCCTTCCCGATCCCACCGCGATGTTGAGGACCACCGACACCGACGCGCGTCGCAGCTGGTCGGCGAGGGGGGCGTGGCCTGGTGGCATGCGGGTCGCGATCTCTGTGGCCTGAGCAACGAACTCGATGGCCCGCTCGTACACGTCGAGGGTTTCGAAACTGAAAGTCGGTCTGGACTGTTCCGTCATGGCAGGCGGGCGTATCGCGGGAATGCAACGCATCGTTGCGCCACGTCGATGCGCTCACGCTCACGATCACGCTCACGCGGAAAAGTCGGGACATGCACCCGTCCGGCATGGGCGGCGGCGACTTTGGCGGGGCCCCTGCCGTCTACCCAGTGCCGTGTACCTGACCTCCCGGAGACGGCGGACAGCCGCACGTTTGCATCCGTTCTCTGGTCAGCCGTGCTTGCGGCCGTGAACGGGTACGCACGTCCGCGCTACGGGACGGCGCGGTGGAGCACCACGGTCGCACCGGTGGTCGTCTGCTGGACCACGGAGGTTCCCGTGGCGACCGCGAAGGTGGTCGAGTCGGCCGGGGCGATGTATGGCGTGGACACGCCCCGGGCCACCGGGTCGCTCGCCGAGACGACCGCGAGTTGCGTGCCCGTCGCGTCGGTCCCGGCGCCGAGCCCCGGCACCAGGCCCGAGGGCGCCAGCAGCCGCCACGTCTCCGCGGCGGCGGAGTCGAGCAGGATCACCGTGCCGCCCGTCTCGACCCAGGCCGGCAGCACCGCCGCCCACGCGGCGCCGATCGCGTCCAGCGTCGCCGTGTCCGGTCGCAACTCCTGCTCGTGGATCAACAGCACGTCCGCGGCGGGCAGGCGGGCGGCGAGCGACCCGGAGTCCGCCAGCGTCTCGAACCGCGCCGTTCGCAGGGCCGGAGGGCTCATCGCCGCCACGATCGCCGCGCGCGCGTTGGCCGCCTCCCCGCCCGGGGCGACGTCCGCGTACTGCACGTATTCCAGCACATCGACGACGTCGAAGTCCTCGGCGGTCAGCACCGCGTTGACGAGCAGCGCGTCGGCCGAGGCCCGTCGCGCGGCGAAGTCGTGTCCGATCAGCACGACGTCGCCGTAGGCGCGGACCAGCCGGAAGTCGTAGCGCCCCGCCGCCCCGGCCGTCGCACCATCGACGAGGAAGGAGTACTCGCCCGGCTCGAACACCTGAGACGCGCGGATCGGCGTGCCGGCGGCGCAGAACAGCTCGTCGGCGCCGAGCGGGCCCGCGGGGCAGGTCCCCCGCGCGACCGCCGCCACCAGGTCGGACATCCCCCCGGACGACTGCAGCTCGATCCGCAACAACGTGCGGCTCGACAGCCGGAACCGGTACATCTCGTCCGAAGCGCCCGCGCCGCCGCAGGAGGTCGACGCGTCGTCGGCCGCGCCCGTCGTCTCGGTGCCGCTGGCCGAGCCGACACCCGGGCTGGTCGAGAGATCGCCCAGGTCGAGGGCGTACTCGCAGTGGTCCTCGGGGTCGATCAGGACGTTCAACTCGTACGAACCGGGGTCCTCCTCCTTCACGAACACGTGATAGACGCCGGGCGGGTAGTAGCCGAAGATCCAGGTCAGGTCGGTCGCCGGGCTGCCGCCGTCGTCGTCGCATCCGAGCGCGGCGCCGGTCTCGCAGTCGGCTCCGCGCAGTTCCAGGGTTTCCCGGTTGGCGCGCTCCACCGACAACCGGACGGTCCGGGGCGCCGTCAACTCCAGCCGGTACACCCGGTCGGGCAGCGTGCCGAAGATCGTCCGGCCGCAGGACAGCCGGTAGTCGTTGCGCGCGCAGGAGAAGTCGCCCGGATAGACCGTCAGGCCCGAGACCTCCGCGATCGGAAGCGCCTCCGCGCACGTGTCGCCCGGCCGCGTCCCGCGGCAGGCGCCGGCGCGGCAGGCGTCGCCGTCCGTGCAGGCGTCGCGATCGTCGCACGGGAGCCCGTCGGCACGCGGCTCGGTCCGGCAGGCCCCGGTCGCCGGGTCGCACGCGCCGGTCACGCACACCCCGTCCAAGGACGAGCAATCGACCCCGGCGCACACGTCCGGAATCTCGGCCCCGTCGTCCTCCGCGTCCGCGTCGCCGGCGCCGTCGTCCGGGACACCATCCTCCGCCGCATCCTCCTCGCCGTCCTCCGCGTCGGGCCGGGCGTCGGCGTCGCCGCCGGCGTCCGCATCCGCATCCGCGTCCGCGGCGACCTCCAGGCCGTCGCCGGTTTCCGGCGGGACGTCCCGCGCGTCCGTCGAGTCGTCCCCGCCGCCGCAACCGAGTCCCCCGATCCATCCGGCGACCACGAGCCAACGAAGCCGCATCGAACTCCCCTCCTCCCTCGAGTCTCGAGAACAGTCTGGCGCAATCGCCCGCGCCTCGCAACGGACGGCCGCGGCTCACGAGGCGGGCGGCT
>JAAZOP010000432.1 GCA_012797735.1 Myxococcales bacterium | reverse complement strand
GCCGGACACGCGGCCAGCCTGCGGGATCGCCCACGGGGTGTCAAGGCGCAGGCCCGGCGCCCCCGCGGCGGGCGGCGGGTCACCCGTCGAACGCCAGCATCTTGCGCCGCACGCTCTCGTTGAACTCCGCCTGCCGGCGCCACTCCTCGCGGGAGTTGACGTGGACGGGGGGACAGGTGCGCCGCCAGGACGGGTCGAGGAAGCGGGCCAGGCGGCGCACGGTGGAGGGTCGACCGAGGTCCTCGGTGTCGATCCGGAGGTATCCGGCGAACCGCGGCGCCGCCTCCTCGATCAGCCGGTGCGTCTTGTCGTAGTGCCACCCGAGGCGCTGTTCGAGCGACATGCGTTCCCAGGCGGCGCGCGTCGTCTCGCCGAAGTGGAACGCCGCCAGGCGCAAGGTGTACTCCGGCAGATCGCGGCGGCACTTCTCCTTCGTCATGTGGATCGCCATCGCTGGACGCCAGTGGATGATCTGCGCCAGCGAGCGGATGCACTCGGCGCGATCGCGACGGCGCAGGTGGATCAGCTTCAGGGCCGGACCGTGCGTCTCGAGGAGCAGGTCGAGGGCGAACTGGTAGGTGGTGCCGGAAACGGCGTGGGCGGGGATCTGGGCGAGCAGGTCGCGCAGCGCCCGGCGGTGCAGTTCCAGGCCGGTTTCGTGGTAGCAGGCGAGCAGGTTGCAGACGTGGTTGGCGTACAGTTCGTGCTCCGACACCCAGCGGCGGCCGTTGGCCGCCGCCAGGTCGCGGATCAGCCGCGCCAGCGACATCGTCCCGTCCCGGCCGGTGCCGGCGACCACCACCTGCAGCCGGGGAACCCGGCGGTGCGGAGCGTCCTTCCTCGCGGTCATGCTCACTCTCCCGGTCCCCCGTAGGCGAAACCGCCGAGCGGCAGCCGGTCGGCGTACCGCCGGACGACGGCGACGAACCGCCGCTCGTCCAGCGCGCCGGGCGACTCGAAGCGTTGGTCGAACACGTTCAGGTCCCGTTCCCGCCCGGCGGCCGGTCGAAGTCCGAGGCTCCCGGGCGCTCGCCAAGCCCTGGTTCCGCAGGCCAGGTGGAAACGCGAGACCGACACGGCGGGCACCAGATCCCGGTGCTCGGCCAACCATTCCAGCGTCCGCTCGAGCGTTTCCGGGGGAAGACCGGGGTAGTCGACCACGAACACCATCACGCCGACGCCGGCCCGATGCAGGTTGCGGAGCGTGCGCAGGGCGGTCTCGAGTCGCAGCCCCTTGCGGATCCGGCGCAGCTCGGCATCGTCGGCGACTTCGAGGCCCAGGTCGAGGCGCCGGCAGCCGCCGGCGGCGAGCGTGCGGCAGAACGCGAGGTCGTAGGCGCGGTCGAAGCGGGCGAGCGAGTCCCAGGTGAAGTCGAGGCGCTCGGCCCGGCGGAGTTCGCAGAGCTGGCGCAGGATTCCCGGCGGCACCAGGTTGTCGGCGGTGGTGAAGTGCCGGATGCCGTGGCAACGACGCATCTGCCGCACGTGCTCGGCCAGCATCCGCAGGTGGCCGCGCGTCAGGCGGGCGTCCTTCCGCGAGGCGAAGCGCCGGTTCGTTTCGGGCAGGACGTGCGAGCAGATCGTGCAGCGGCCCCAGTAGCAGCCGCGCGACAAACGCAGGACCAGCTTGCGCTCGGGGTACGACTCCAGCGGCAGGCCGTCGTACTCGGGCGGGGCGATGGTCTCGAGCGGTCGGGGGGCCGGCGGAACGACGCGGCCGGCCCGCGCGGCGGATCGGTCCACGACGCCGGGCACCCCTCCGCTCGTCCGTCCCGCGGCCATCGCCGCCGCCAGCGTCGCGAGGGCCGCGTCGGCCTCGCCGGGCAGCACGGCGTCGAACCGATCGAACAGCTCGGGCAGCTCGCCGAGCTGCGGGGCGGCGTAGGTGCACCACGCGCCGCCGGCCACCACCACCGCGCGCGGCAGGAGGGATCGGACGACACGTGCCAAGCGCAGTGCGGGCGCGAGCTGGAGCGGCGACCAGATCGCGACGCCGAAGATCTGCGGCGCGCCGGCCGCGAACAGGGTCTGGAGACGGGTGTCGTAGAACGGGTCGAGCAACGGATCGGGTCGATCGGCCGCGGCCAGCACGTCCTCGACGCGGTAGCTCGCCGGGGCGAAGTGCAGGTGCTGCAGCAGGCGCAGCAGCCGGGCGCGGAAGTCCGGGTCTCGCGCGCCCCAGCGGGCCAGGCCGGACAGCACGGCCGGCCGCGACTCGCACGGGTTCCGGAGCCCGTCCGGCAGTCGTTCGTACGCCGCGCGCCAGTCCTCCTCGATCTGATGGGGGCGCAGGTGACACGACTTCTGGGTCCGTCGTTCGACGGCCCGGATCGCGTCGAACGGGTCGACCGTCGAGCCGCCCGCCCCGGTCCTCCGCACGGAAGGCGACGCGGGGCGGCGGTCCGCTCCGGCGGCGGCGAGGCCGCCCAGCACTCCGGCGAAGCGCGCGAGGAACCGCGTGGGATCCTGGGCGGCGGCTCGCCATTCGTCGGCCGGCGCCGGCGGGAACCGATCCACGAGCCGCGTCAAGGTCGAAAGGCGGCCCAGTTCGCGAACGATGAACTCGATGTTCCAGTCCGCCTGCCGCACCTCGAAGCCGGCCCGGCGGAGGTTGGCCGTCAGCAGCGGAATCCCGAGTTCGGGCATCAGCACCGAGTAGTCGAACGGGGGGAAGATGAGATCGATCCGCATGGTGCGACCGGAGCGGGGCGCCGCCGGGCGCCCGGGGCGAACTTGGCACAGGCGGGAGGACGGGGCAATCCCCGCGCAGGCGCGGCCGTCTTGTCCGGACCGGGTCGATCTGGTAGCCATCGGCTCGGGTGGACGACCGGCGAACGCGCGTTTCGCGAACGGCGCCCACCCGGGAGCCGCCGTGGGTCGTTCCGGTGGTCGCTGTGCCGCCGAGCGCCCGCATCACCTTCGTCGCGCGGACTCCTGCAGGAACGCGGCCAGCGACGGCGGCGCTTCCGGCGGGCCCCTGTGCTCGCCCCGTACGAAGCTCCCGCGATAGTCGACGCCGCAGATTGACCGGACCTCGCGCCGCACGATCTCGTCCGGATGCAGGCCGCGATCGATGCCCGCCAGGATCCGTCCCACAATCCGCCCGCGGTCGGCGACATACCAGCGTCGTACGGACTGCTCGTCGGGCAGCCGGTCGAACACATTTGTCATCAGCGTCAGCACGAACCCGAGACGACCGATCCGCACGGTGTCGGCTCGCGACGAGGTCGGCGTCTCCAGGCAGAAGTAGGGCGGACGCTCCAGGTAGCGCAGACCCAGTTCGCTCGCTCGCTGCCGCAACCGGGTGCCGCGAAGCACCATCAGATGAAAGATGCGCAACCGGAAGTACCCCAGGCCGAGCAGCCGCTCAACGGTCGCGCGGAAGCTGGCCGGTGTCTCGCCGGGCAGCGGGTACATCAGTTCAATCACCAGATGCTTCCGCAGCGATTCGTCCGCAGCCGCGAACGGTACGTCCCAGGGCTCCTGCCAAACCCGATGGACCGCCCGGGCGGCAGCGCACCGACCGGTTTCCAACCCGGCGATGACGTGGTGGACCGCCATCCGTTCCACCATCTCAGCGAAACCCGCGTCAGCAATCGACCCCGAGTTCGCGAACAGGCTCAACGCGAAGCCGGGACCGCGACGACGGACCATCGCTGCGATCGCGTCCAGCAGGGCCCGGTCGTCGCGGTACAGTTCGAACAGGTCGTAGTCGAACAGAATCAGTCGCCGCAGCCGAGTCCCCACGATCAGCGTCTCGAGTTCTTCGAGCACCTTCGCGCGGCTTTTCTGCCGCAGCGGCTGGCGGGCCCACAGGCAGTAGTCGCAGCCGTTGCGGCAACCGCGGGTGGTCAGATAGAAGCCGATGCCCGACAGCTCCTCCCGATGTGCTGCGTAGTAGTTCGGGATTGCATCCATCTGGCAGACGGCAGGCCGCGTCGGATTGTGGATCCACCGTCCTCGGCGACGAAAGGAAACGTTCGGGATTCCCCGAAGGTCTTCGTCGACCCCGCGCTCGAGCACCGCCCGCAAGGGCAGTTCCCCGTCGCCCTCCACGAGCACGTCGAACGCCGGGAACTGCCGGACGAAGTCCCGTCGGTCGTACACTTCCGGACCGCCGGCCAGCAGCAGGATGTCGGGGGCAACCTGGCGCAGCGTCCGTGCGAGTTCGTGCATGCCGACGACGTTCCAGCAGTACAGGCTGAAGGCCACGATCCGGGGACGCCGCCGCAGGATGGCATCCAGCAGGTTGAGGTCGTCCTCATCCGTCAGGCCGCGCCGGTGCGGAGGCAGGCCGGACAGATCCGGGATCTCGATCGAGTAGGCCTTCCGCACCTCGGGCACGGTTTCGAGGTACGCCTGGAGCTGGTACGCGGCATTGTGGAAGAACAGAGGCGACGAGATGTCCGACCGGTTGCCGTAGTACTGGCTGACGAACAGCAGTCGCGTCTTCGGCATGTCGTCCAACCTTGGTCCGGGCGCGTATCCGCGTCGAGCGCAGTTTGGAGCCAGGCGGCGATCGGGTCAAGCCGTCCACGCTTCCCGCGACCGCGCGTCCGGGCCCGACCGAACTCCGCCCGCGACGTGTCCCGCCGGCGCGCGCGATTGACGGAACGGGACGTTTCCCCTAAGGACGGCCGTGGGACTCCGCCGTGCGACGGAGCCGCGAGGAAGACCATGGGGAAGCGCCCGCCGCTGCTCGACACTCCGTTGCGCATCAGCGCCCCGTACAACCACGATCCGGACTACGTCGCGAAAGTGCTCACCCCGTGGCGGGCGTGTATCGGCGAGGTGTACCTGCCGGTCCACGAGGTCTACTGCCACACCGGACGCCCGTGGACCGGACCCCACGATCCGGAGGTCTACGACCGCCAGGTGGCCAGGCTGGCCCGCGCCTGCCGGCGATTCGGCATCCCGCTCAATTTCGTCGCCAACCAGGTCGGCTCGCCCCACCGCACCACGCTCCTCGGCCGCGAGATCCTCCGGCTCCACCGCGCCTACCCGGGAAGCCGCTTCACCCTCTCCGACTTCGAGCTGGCGGTCGAACTGCATCGCCGCGAGCCGAAGCTCGATCTCCAGCCGTCCACGGTGGCCCACGTCGGCGACCCGGTGGCCGCCTGGTACTGGAAGTCGGAGGCCGGCAGCCGCGGCGTCACGCTGCACCGCGCGGCCAACAAGCGCCTCGACGCGATCCGCGCCATCCGCAGGCTCGGCCTGTCCATCCGCATCGTCGCCAACGACAAGTGCCTCCCGGACTGTCCGACCGAGCGGAACCACGGCGCGCAGATCCAGCTCTACGACGAGGTGCGGCATGCGTGGCCCGAGCCCGGCGCCTTCTCGGGCTACGCCGGCTGCCGCCGCTGCAGCCTCGAGCTCAAGCGCGGACAGTTCTGGCTCGTCGCGATCAAGGACGTCCTGCCCGGCCACCTCCGCCACCTGGTCGGGCTGGTCGATCTGGTCAAGCTCAGCGGGCGGGGCACGCCCACGCCGAGCATCGTCGCCTCGATCAAGCGCTACGCGGCGATGAAGGATCTGACCAACGACGGGCCGTTCTACCGCGAGCCGCCCGAGGCCTGGGAGCGGATCACGACCTGCGACCGGGCGTGCGCGGTCTGCGGCTGGTGCGAGGCCCACCTGGTCCGCCTGCCGACGCCCGGGGACTTCGGCCGCGACGGCCGCGGGTAGCTCGATCCGTACGGTACCCGACCGTCGCCGCATGTCGTAGGATCCGGGCGATGCGCTTCCTGCTCGTCAACCCGCCCGTCCTCGCCGCCGACGAGTTGCAGGTCTACGCCTACGCCGACGTCTTCCCCTACGGCCTGCATCAGATCGCGACGCTGCTCCGCCGGCAGGGTCACCACGCGCGGCTGCTCGACATGATGGCCTACCTGGAAGGCGACTACGACCGGGTGCTGCGACCGGAGACCCGCTTCGCGCGCAAGCCCTGCGGCGACCACAAGACCCGCAACGTCCTCCGCGACGTCCACCTGTACGGCCGCGACTTCGCCTGGCTCGACGCGCGCCTCGCCGAGATGGAGCCGCCGGACGAGGTGCTGGTCACCTGCTGCATCACGTTCAACTGGGAGCCGGCGCACCGGGTCGTCGCCGCCTGCCGCCGGGCCTTCCCCCGGGCGCGCATCCGGTTCGGCGGATTCTATCCGACGGCGTTCCCGGAGCACGCGGCCCGCAGCGGCGCCGACGAGGTGTTCCGCGGGCGATGGGCGGAGGCCGACCGCGTCTTCCCGCGCCTCGCGCCGGACGATCCGGTCCCGCGCATCTGGCTGTTCCGGCTGGTCGCCGGCTGCCGCTACCGCTGCTCCTTCTGCGTCAACGCCTCGAGCGCGGTCGAGGTGCTCCACGAGCCCCGCGCGGCCGCCGCCGAGCTGCGCCGTGTGCACCGCGAGTACGGCATCACCAAGTTCTGCAACTGGGACCCCAACGTGATGCTCGCCCCCGAAGCTCTGGGGGGGTTCCTCGACGCCGTCGCCCGCGGCGGCCCGCCGCTCGCGCTGCGCTTCGACATGGGGATCGCGCCCCACCTGCTGACGCGCGATCTGGCCGCGCGGATGCGCGCGGCCGGGACCGTCGCGATGACGATCCCGTTCGAGTCGGCCGATCCGTCCGTGATGCGGCGGATGGGCAAGCCGTACCGCGTCGAGGACGCGATGCGGGCGATCGATCTCGCCGCCGACGCGGGCTTCGACCGCGCCCACCTCCACTGCACGTTCCTGGTCGGCCTGCGCGACGAGGATCTCGGGGCGCTGTTCCGCACCTACCTCCTGATCCTGCGCAGCGGCGGCAAGCCGATGCCGTTCCCGCTCACGCCGACGCCGGGGACGCGCGAGTACGACCGGCACGCGCCGTACCTCGCGGGCAAGGACCTCGACCTGCTGAACGGCCACCTGTGGCCGGCCCTCGGTCCGGCCTCCACCGTCCGCCTGTACGACCGCGTGCTGCGCGTCGTGTCGGCCCTGGACGTCGAGTCCGCCCGGGAGCAGGCCGCGCGCCTGCCGCTGCAGGTGCGGGAGCTGTTCGAGCGGGAGGCGCGGGCGGTGCTGCGACCGGGCGCCCCCCACCGCCGCGCGGCGACCCGCGCCGAGCAGGCCCTGCCCGTGCCGCCCCTCTCCCGTCTCCCCGGCTGGCTGCACGCCCTGTGCGCGAGCTGCGCCGACCGCGACCTGTGCACGCGCGCGGCCTCGCGCCGCGAGCCCGACGTCGCCGAGTGCTTCCGCGAGCGGCGAGGCGTCGAAACCGCTCTGCTGGCCGTCCTGTTCGACGACTTGCGTCGCACCGCCGGGCTCGACGACCCGCGCCTGCCCGCCCTCGAGGAACGGATGTGGGCGCACCTCGAGCGACTCCAGCAGACCTGCGCCAACACGTTCGAACCCTCCGCCTCGTGGGACGGCCGGCGCTGGAGCCTGTACCGTTTCAGCTACAGCTTCCACGACGCACGGCCGGATCGCTGGAGCGAGGACGCTCGGACGCTGGTCGACTGGACGGCGCTGGTCGAGCCCCGCGCGGCGAGGTCGGCGCAGCGCATCCTGCGGCTCGCCGCCCCGCCGCTCGCCCGCCAACTCCTGTTCGGGCTCGACGCGGAGACCGGCGGCCGGATGCGGCTGAAGATCTACTTCCGGCTCGAGCGCGGGATGGCCGAGGCCAAGCAGGCGCTGCTCGCGACGCTCGCCGGCGCCGGTTGGAACCGCCGGCTGCGCGTCGACCCGGCCGGGCTGGCGATCGCGGCCTTCGACTTCGGCCCCCGCGGCGTCGCGGCCGTCAAGCTGTATTTCGAGGAGCCGAGGGTGCCGGCGCCGGGGTTCGTGCGCCGGTTCCGCGCCGGCACGTTCTACCCGGTCGCGACCCGGCTCCGCCGGATCCGCGCGTGGGAGGACGTGCTGTCGATCGCGCGCGTGACCCCGACCAACCGCCGCCGCCCCCCGGTCTTCGTCGAGGCGAACGTGAACTGCCTGCGGAACGACCTGACGATCGGGGACGCGGCCGCCGTGTTCGCCCGCGCCCGACCGTCTCCGCAGATCGGGCCGCTCGCCGCCCTCTTCGCGCGACATCCGCTGGCCCTGTCCAGCATCACCTTCCCCTACGGCCGCGGCGCCAAGGCCAACCTGTACTACCGACTGGTCGGGTGAACCGGCCGCGACGACGACGAGGTCCCGCCCCGAACCGGCGGCGCCGGCCGGCGGTTCCCGAAGCTCCGCGACCCGTCCCGCACGTCGTCCGGCGATGCCGGCGTCCCGGGCCGGGCGCCGCACGCTTGCGCCGCGGCGGCCCCTCCCGTAGAAGAGTCTCATGCCGCGGCACCCGCGGGTCGAACGGAGGTGGCGAACGACGGTCCGGCCCGCGCTCCGACTCTTCCTGCCGGGGTTGCTCCTCGCCTGCGGCCGGGCGCCCTCCGCGACATCGGACGAACCTCCCGGAACGCTCTCGGCGACCGATCTCGGGGTCGGGTCGGTGGTGCGGTTGACCTGGCAGCGCCCGCCGGGTGCGCCCGCGCCGATCGAGGTCCTGATCCTGCGCGGCGAGGAGGCCGTCCCGCGGGGGCCCGACGACCGGAGGGCCGTCATCGTCTTCCGCGGCCCCCCGCAGGTCGAGTACTTCGACGCGGAAGCGGTTCCGCGACGGGTGTACCGCTACGCGGCTTTTTCCTCGGAAGACGGCGCACGCTGGCGCGCGGGCCCCGCCGCCGCGGTGGATATCGGGCCGCGGCCGGTGACCGGCCTCCGCGTGACCGATCCCGGCCGCGGGCGGCGCCTGGACCTGTCCTGGACGAACCCGTCGAGTCCGACGACCGACCTGATCCGCATCCTGCGGTTCGCCGGCGACTGCTCCGATGACCCGGACCCCGCCGTTTTCGGCCGCCGGATCGACCTGCCGGTCGCGGCCCCCGGCCGACCCCAGACCTGGAGCGACGACCGGGTCGAGGACGGCGTGCGCTACTGCTACGCGGTCTTCGCCCGGTCGAAGGCCAACTACCTGTACGCGCCCGGCGTCTTCGCGCACGCCGTCTCGTCCGACACCACCCCGCCGGCGGCGGTGACCGGTCTGGCGGCGGTCGCCTCCACGACGCCGGGGGATCGGTCGATCGGACTGTCGTGGACGAATCCCGCGGACCCGGATCTCGCCCGGATCCTCGTCCTCCGGCGCGAGCGCGACTGGCCGGACGGCCCGCACGACCCGCGCGCCGCCATCGTGTGGAACGGTCCGGGCGGGAGCTGCCGCGACGCCGGCGTCCGGGACGGCGTCGAGTACCGCTACCGCGTCTGGGCGTTGGACGGCGGCGCGCTCGCCTCCGCGCCGGCGGAGGTGAGCACGACCCGCCGGCCGATCGATGACGACGGCGACGGTTTCCGGGAGGACCAGGGCGACTGCGACGACGACGACGCGCGGGTTCATCCGGGCGCCCCCAGCCTGGACTGTTCGGCGACGGACTGGGACTGCGACGGTGCCGGGTGGGACGATGCGTTCTGCCGTTCCGCCGCGCCGCCCTGGCTCGACGATGCGTGCAGCGACCGATCGTCCGCCCCCGCCTGCGTCGCCGGCCAGGGGTGCGACTGGAATGTCCTGCCCGACCACACGCCCTGCACGCTCGTCACCGATCCGGACTTCTCGTACGACATCTGCGCCGCCGGCGCCTGCCGCTCGCCCGGCACCTGCGGCGACGCGACGTGCAACTCGCCCGGCCCGCACTTCCGCCTGCCGCCGGCGGCGGGACCCGCGGAGTTCGAACGCACGGGGGGCCCCGAGCCGGTCGTCGTCGACCGGCGGACCGGACTCGTCTGGCAGGGCTGCCCGGCCGGGACGAGCGGCCCCGATTGCGTCACCGGCGAACGCGCCGCCCTGGACTGGCGGGAGGCCCTGGCCTGGTGCGACGCCCTGGACTGGGCCGGGCACGACGACTGGCGCCTGCCCGACCGCCACGAGCTGCTTTCGATCGCCGACCACGGACGGGTGGGGCCGGCCGCGGACGTCGCGGTCTTCCCGGGAACCTCGGACTACTTCTGGTCCTCCTCGTCGTACGTCGCCGGTTCGCGGATGGTCTGGGCGGGATACTTCAACTCCGGGAACGTCGTCTGCTCGCCGGCCGAGGCGCGCCAGTTCGTCCGCTGCGTCCGCGACGGCGCTCCGCCGCCGGCCGGTGGAGCCGGCTGGCGGCGGTTCTCGCGGGCGGAGCCGGCGAGCGGCCAGCCGGTCGTGACCGACGTCGTGACCGGTCTGGTCTGGCAGGGGTGCGCCGTGGGTCTCCACGGCCCCGACTGCTCCGCCGGCGACGCGGCGATGCTCGACTGGGACGCGGCCGGAGCCGCCTGCGAGTCCCTCGCCTGGGGCGGGTTCGACGACTGGCGCCTGCCCGACACCAAGGAACTGGACAGCATCCTCGACACGAGGCGCAGGTCGCCGTCGATCGACCCGGCGGCGTTCCCGGCCACGCCGATCGGCTGGTACTGGACCGGTTTGCGCTACGCCGGCGGACCGTCCACCCATGCGTGGCACGTCAACTTCTCCAGCGGGCACGTGGCCAACTTCGACCGGACCCTGCCGTGCTACGTCCGCTGCGTGCGGAGTGCGACGCCATGAGCGGACGCGGCGCCTGGACCGGCCGGGCGTGCCTGGGCGGACTGGCCGCCTGCGCCGCGCTGGCGGCCTGCGGGCATCGATCCGAGGGTTCGACGCGGCCGGCGGCCGCCGACGCGGCGGACCGCCTGGCCGGCCCGACGTCGAGTCCCCGGCGCCCGTTCGAGGCGGAGGACCTGGGGACCGGCTCGCTGGTGCGGCTGGTCCTGGAGCCGCCGGACGGCGGCACCGTCGGGCACCTTCTGGTGCTGCGCCGGGAGGACGCGTTCCCGGACGGACCGGACGACCGCGACGCGGCCGTGGTCCATCGCGGGCCGTTCCGCGCCTCGATCTTCGACTCCGGCGTGACGGCGGGACGCACGTACTTCTACGCGGCGTTCCTCGGCGACGCGACGGCACGGCCGCCCGTCGAACGGAGGACCCGGGTCCACGTCGGCGTTCTGCCCGTGACGGACTTGCAGGTCACCGATCCCGGCCTGGGCGGACGGCTCACGCTGACCTGGCACGAGCCGGACCCGGCGGGGGTCGACTTCGTGCGCGTCCTGCGCTTCGCCGGAGCGTGCCAGGACGCGCCGGATGCGGCCGGGGCCGAGCGGCGCATCGATCTCCCGCCGGGCGCTCCGGGCGGACCCCGTTCCTGGACCGACGACGCCGTCCGGGACGAAGTGGACTCTTGCTACGCCGTCTTCGTCCGCTCGGGAATCCACTACTCGTCCGGCGCCTTCGCCTCCGGTCGATCCACCGACGTCACGCCGCCGGCAGCGTTGTCCGGCTTCTCGGCGACATCGGACCCGCGCCCCGGCCGGACGGGGATCGAACTCTCCTGGGAGAACCCGCCCGATCCCGACCTGGCCGGCGTCGTCGTCCTGCGCCGGGACGACGTGCCTCCGGAGCGCCCCGACGATCCGGAGGCCGTCGTGGTCTGCCGGACCCGCGCGGAGGGGTGCCGCGATCCGGCCGCGCCCGACGGCGTCGAGCACTTCTACCGCGCCTGGGCCTTCGACGATGTGCCGCTCGTCTCCCGCCCCGCCGACGCGCGCGCAGTCCGTCCGTTCGTCGACGACGACGGCGACCTGTTCCGCGAGGACCAGGGGGACTGCAACGACGCCGACGGCTGGGTCCACCCCGGCGCCCTGAGTCTCGACTGCTCCGCGACCGACTGGGACTGCGACGGCGCCGGCTGGGACGACGCGTTCTGCGCGCGGGCCGCCCCGCCCGATCTCGACGACCAGTGCGCCCGGCGCGCGTCGACGCCCGACTGCATCGAGGGGTGGGGTTGCGACTGGGGCGTCCAACCGGACGGCACCCCGTGCCGCCTCGCGACCCGACCCGACTTCTCCTACGACATCTGCGTGGCGGGCGCCTGCCGCTCGCCGGGCTCGTGCGGCTCCGCCCGCTGCAACGCCCCCGGGCCGCGCGACCGGCTGCCGCCGGCGGCGGGAAACGATGCGCTCGTCCGGACCGGAACGCGTCAACCGGTCGTCACCGACGGGATCACGCACCTGGTCTGGCAGGGCTGTCCGGCCGGGTTGTCCGGCGCCGACTGCTCGACCGGCGACCGGCTCGAAGCGACCTACGCGGAAGCGCTCGTCTGGTGCGACCGCCTGGTCTGGGCGGGGCACGACGACTGGCGCCTTCCGTCGCCGACCGAGCTCCTGTCGATCATCGACTACGGTCGGTCCGGACCCGCCGTCGACCCGGCGGTGTTCCCGGCGACGTCCGACTACTTCTGGTCGTCGTCGCTCTACGCGGCGGGTTCGATGGTCGGTTGGGTCGTCCATTTCGCCGCCGGCCACCAGAGCTACTCGGACGGCGGCCAGCGCCACGGCGTCCGGTGCGTTCGCGGGGGAGCGCCCGGCGCGCCGGCGGCCGGGACGCCGTGGCGGCGGTTCCGGCGCGACGAACCGGAGCCCGGCCAGCCGGTCGTTCTCGACGCCGCGACCGCGCTGGTGTGGCAGGGCTGCGCCGCCGGCCGGACCGGGCGGGACTGCGACACCGGCGCGGCGACGCTGGACACCTGGGATCGGGCCGCGTCCGACTGCGCATCGCTGGTGTGGGCCGGCTTCGACGACTGGAGGCTGCCCGACGTGAAGGAACTGGCCAGTCTCCTCGACACGCGCGTCCGGTCGCCCGCGATCGACGCCGTCGCCTTCCCGGGAACGCCCGTCGGGTGGTACTGGTCGTCCACCCCCTGGGTCTTCGACCCGCCGAGCGTCTGGCAGGTGAACTTCAGCAGCGGCCATGTGAGCCCGGCGGACAAGCCGTTCCCCGCGAACTGGCGCTGCGTCCGCGACGGCCGGTGAGGCCGCCGGGACCGCCGTCGGTCTTGACCCGCCCCCGTTCCCGGTTCAACGTCGAGACGTGACGCTTCGGGCTGCGCCGCGGACCACGGCTTCCCGGCTCCGGCTGCTGCTGGTCGAATTCCTGTTCGACGATCCCTACGGTCGCGACAAGAGCGAGATGTTCCCGTTCTTCCTGGGCCAGGCCCGCGCGCTGGGGGTCGAGGCGGCCTGGCGGTTCGCCGGCCTCTACTCCCGCGACACCTCGGGCCATCTGGACCGGCACACGGTGCACCCGTCGCCGGCGGAGACCCGGATGCTGCTCGGCGCGGTCCGCGAGTTCCGCCCCAGCCATCTGATCTTCTCCGAGGCGATCGGCGAGGAGTTGCAGCGGCGCATCGCCGGGGCCTTTCCCGGCCTCCGCCTGATCTCGATCTGGGACGATCCGGAGGTGCGTTCGCTGTACTGCCCGGCCGACTGGCTGCCGCGACGGCTCGGCCTGCCGGCGGATCCCTGGCGGGGACGATGGCTGCTCGACGCCGTCGAACCGCGGTACGAGAACCGGCTGATCCCGCCGCCGCGCGGTCGGGCGGCTCCGCCGCGGCCGTACATCGCGGTGATCGGCGGCCCGGTCTGCCTGTACGGTCGTCCGTTGGCCCGCAATCCGTTCTACGCCGGCGTCGAACTGCCGGCGGGGGTCGGCTCGATCGGCTGCGCCTTCTGCCGCAAGCGCGAGCTGGTCTACCGCCTCGAGACGCCGCCGGTCGAACTGGCGCTGCGCCAGTGCCGGGCCGCGGCGGCGACGACGGACCGCTTCTCGGGCGACACCTACCTGATCCGCGCCGCGCGGGTCGCGTTGCGGTTCGGCGACTTCGCGCAAGGGGTGCTCGACTCCGGCCTGCCCCCGAGCCGTTTCCTGTTCTCTTACCGCGTGGACGAACTGCTGCGCGTCGCCGATCAGGTCACGAAGAAGCTGCCGGCCCTGGCGCGCGCCGGCCATCGGCTGCGCATCTACAACCCCGGCATCGAGAACTTCTCGGCGCGCGAGAACGAACGCTTCAACAAGGGGATCACGCCGGAGCAGGTCGACCGCGCGGTCGAGCAGATCCGGCGCTGGGCGCAGGCGTATCCCGACACGTTCAGCTTCGAGAGCTTCGGCATGATCCTGTTCACGCCCTGGACCACGCTGGACGACGTCGCGATCAACTACCGCCGGCTCCAACGCTTCACCTTCCCCGAGATCGGGATGGAATGGCGCCGGTTGCGCAGCAAGCTCCAGGTCCTCCCCGAGACCGCGATCGCCCGGCTGGCCGCCCGGGACGGCGCCCTGGTCGATTCGTTCGACGGCTTCTTCTTCTGGGACGGTCGCTGCGTCGGCGACCCCCGCCAGGTGGAACTGCCGTGGCGCTTCCTCGACCCGCGCACGGCCGTCTACTACGAGCTGGTCTGGCGCCTGACCGCCGCCCAGGAGCCAGGCTGCCGGCCGGCCGACCCGCTGGCCCGACGTGCGGCGGCGCTGTTCCGATCTCGTCCCGACCGCTGGCCGCACGTCCTCGATTTCCTGCTGGAGGCGCTCGAGACGGCGCGGCGCGACCCGCCGCCCGCCGATCCGACCGAACTGCTCGAGCGCGTGCGGCGCGCGGTGCCGCCCGCCCCGTCCCCCGGACCGCGCCGGAACCACCGCGGCGGGCGCCCGCGGCCGAGCGCTCCCGGTGTCCGCCGCGCCGTCACACCGCTCGAGCGACGCCTGCGGGCCCTGGCCCCGCGCCTGCGCGCCCGGCTGGCCCGGCTGTTGTCCTCCGCCGATTCGCCGCTGCCCGGCTGGCGATTCGACGACCTGGCGGCGCGCGCTGGGAACGGCGCCTTCGGCTTGGCCCTGGCGCTGCGGCGCGGGAAGGAACGGCTGGACCTGCGTCTGACGCCGGCCGACGTCCCGGGCCCCGCTTTCGTCGAGCACGGACCGCTCAAGCTCTGGTTCGCCGAGACCACCCCGCTCGACACGCCGGAGAAGCAGGCCGGCGTGCGCGAGCTGGCCCGCCGGCTCGCCGCATGGCTCGCCCGTCCTTCGCGTTGACGCGCTGCGCTCCCGGCCCTAGTCTTCCGGGCGGCGATGCGGCGCGGCGGGCCGGAGGCGCGGGAGACGGTGTGCGTGACCGGCATGTCGGGAAGGCTGGGCGGCATCCTGCGCCGGGCCCTCGCCGCCGACTTCGAACTCGTCGCCCTCAACCGTTCGATCGTCCCCGGCGTCCGGACGATCCGCGCCGACCTGCGCCGGCCCGATTCGATCGGGGACGCGCTGGCCGGCATCGATGCGATCGTCCACCTGGCGGCCTACCCGTTCGCCGACGACAACGCGGACGAGATCGTGCCGGTCAACGTGCTCGGCACGCTGCACCTGCTCGAGGCCGCCCGGTGCGCCGGCGTCCGTCGCATCGTGTTCGGCAGCTCGCTGTCGGCCATCGGCGGCCATCGCGTGGCGTTCCTGGAGCTGTGCCGGAGGCGGCGGTTCCTCTCCGCCGCCCGCAAGATCGCGTTCCTCGAGGCGCAGGAGTCGCCGCGGCCGGACTCGCTGTACGGCGTCTCGAAGGTCTTCGGCGAGGCGCTCTGCCGCCTCTACGTCGACCGCCACGGGTTCTCCTGCGTCTGCCTGCGGCTGGCCGAGGTGCGCCCCGACGACCGCCCCAACCCGCTCGACCCGCACGGCGCGCGGATCCTGTGCCGCCACGGCGATTTCGTCGCCGGCGTGCGCGCGGCGCTCGCGCGCACCCGCCGGCCGGGGTTCGAGATCCGCACGCTGATTTCGGACGACTTCCGCGACGCGGCGCCGTCCGGCGCCCCGCGGCGCCGGACGCCGGGAGCCCGCGGCTCCGCCGGAGCGGCCCGCCGTGCGTAACGTCGACGTCAACATCGGCAAGGCCTGCAACCTGCGGTGCCGCTTCTGCTCCAACGGCGACCCGCTCCCCGAGGAGCTGCGCTGGGCCGATCCGGCGGTCGTCGAGGCCGAGGTCCGGATGCGGCGCCGCGAGGGCGCCGATTCGATCGGCTTCCTGGGCGGCGAACCCACGCTGTACCCCCACCTGGAACGGATCGTCCGCACCGCCCGCGAACTCGGGTTCGCCCGCATCGCGCTCTGCACCAACGGGACGCGCCTGGCCGATCCCGGCCTCCTCGACCGGCTGCTCGACGCCGGCGTGACGCGCGTCGCCGTCTCGATCCACTCGCACACCCGGAGCGTCGAGGACCACATCACGCGCCGGCCCGGCTCGTTCGAGCGGAAGGTCGCGGCGCTGCGGAACCTGGTGGCCGCCGAGCGCCAGGGACGCCTGCCGGACGGCGTGTCGCTCAACACGGTGCTGCATGGCAGGAACGTCGAGCGGCTCGACCGGTTCGTGCGTTTCGCGGCGGGCCTCGGCGTGACCGGCGTGCGCTTCAACTTCATCCGGCCGTGCCGCCTGGCGGAGGGGAACCGGACCTGGGTCCCGCGCTTCTCGCTCGTCACGCCGAGCCTGCTGCGCGTCGTGCGGCTCAACGAGTCGCTGTTCCGCCTGGCACTCAACTTCGGCGACATCCCGTACTGCAAGTACCCGCGGGCGGTCCTGCGGGACCCCGGGTTGCGTCGCCGGTATGTCGGCGAGGGATGGGACCTCGCGACCGACGTGAGCGTGACGTGGCGGCACCAGCGCAAGACGATGTCGGCGCGCGCCGCGCGTTTCAACTGGCAACGCCGGCGGCTCGAGTTCAAGAGCCTGGTGCCGGCCTGCCGGGCCTGCCTGCTTCGCGACCGCTGCGAGGGGGCCTGGCAGAAGTACCTCGACCTGTACGGCGACCGCGAGTTCGCCGCCGGCCCCGCGTTCGTGGAAGCCTGCCTCGGCCGCGGCGGCGCCGGCGAGGTCGCCCCCGCGGCGGTTCGGCGACGCGCGGGGGCGCGCGCGCCGCGGAGTTGACGACGGATGCGCCGAGCTTCCGACCCGCTGGTCCGACTCGCCGGCCGCGTCGATTGGCTCGAGTTGGTGGTGGGCTTCGCCTGCAACTGCCGCTGCCGCGTCTGCTCCTCGGGGTTCCTCGACCCGCGGACCCGGCTTTCGAACGACGATCTGGCCGCGTGGCTGGGGCGCGGCCGGAAGCTCGGGGCGACCGGCGTCTGGTTCGGCGGCGGCGAGCCGACGCTCCACGAAGGGCTGCCGCGCGCCGTCGAGCGCGCCCTGAACCTCGGCTACCGGCGCATCCGACTGCAGACCAACGGCCTGCGGCTCGCCTACCCGGAGTACCTCGCCGCTCTCCGGCAGGCCGGGCTGACCGAGGTCGCCCTGTCGGTCAAGGGGTGGGACGCGCGGTCGCACGACGACATGCTCCGCCGCGCCGGCGCCTGGGAGCTGCTCGGGCGCGCCGCCGCCCACGTCCGCGAGGCGGGTCTGCAGCTCGAAGCGGACGTGCTGCTGACGAACCCGCTGCTGTCCCGCCTGCCCCGGTTGGTCGAGGACCTCGCGCGCCGCGGCGTGGAACGGCTCACGTTCTGGCTCGTCTCGCTGCACGGCGCTCCCGACGACGACGATGTTCCGGCGCTCGTTCCGCCGCTGGGCAGGCTCCGCCGGCCGCTGCGCGAGGCCTTCGCCCGCGCGGCACGCTGCGGCGTCGCGGCGACCAGTCTCCACACCCCGCCCTGCTCGCTGGCCCCCGAGGATCGCGACCGCTACCTCCACGCCGGCCGCTACCGCCTGCTGGTGGTGGTGCCCGGGAACGACCCTTTCCTCGCCGAGGAGTCCCCGATGGAGCGCGGCGAGCATCCGGCGGAGCCTTGCGGCGCGTGCGCCATTCGGGAGGGCTGCCTCGGGTTGCGAGCCGAACAGCTCCGCCTGTTCGGGACCGCCGGACTCGCGCCGGTCGCCGCGCCGCCGCGCCGCCGCGCCGCCGCCGGAGCGTCGCCTCCCCGACCGTCCGGTCCCGGCGACGGGACCTCCGGGCGAACCCCGGAACGCAACCGGCGCCCGCGGCGGCGCGCTTGACCCGGTGCGCCGCGTGGCGGAACATCGCGCCGAAGGAGACGACTTGGCCCGCCGCCCCACGCGACCGCCCGCGAGATCGAAATCGCCCCGACGCCGCCCGCGACCCGCAGGCGGCGCCGGTTCGGCGGAGCGGGCCTCCGCGTCCCTGCGGCGGTCGTTCCCCTTCCTGACGGTCGAGCGGACCCTGCGCGCCGGCGAGTGGATCCACGGGGTCACGCTGCGCGTGAACTCGCGCTGCAACCAGCGTTGCCCGTTCTGCCAGGCCGGCGGGCCGCGCGACGAACCCGACCCGCCGCTCGCCGACCTGCTCCGGGCGGCCGACCGGATCGCCGCCGGGTTACCCGGCGCCGCCGTCGTGCTGACCGGCGGCGAGCCGTGCCTGCGGCCGGATCTTCGCGAACTGCTCGACCGGCTCCTCGAGCGGCCCGGCATCCGCCTCGTCGAGTTGCAGACGAACGCCGTGCCGCTGGGTCTCGGCCGCGTCCCGGATCCGCCCGTTTCGGACCGGCTGCGGGTCCTGGTCGGGTTGCACGCGCTGGACCCGGCTCTCTACGACGCCTGCACGGCGACGCGCGGCCAGCTTCCCGCCGCCCTGCGGGGCATCCGCCGGCTGCTCGACCGGGGCGCAACCGTCGAGCTGAACTGCGTCGTCAGCCGGATCAACCTCGGCCACGTGCCGCGGATGCCGGAGCGGCTGGCCGAGGCGCTGCCTCCGCACCCGCCGCCGCTGCATTTCAGCGTGATGGGGATTCCCGAGCACCGCGACGCGCGTCCCTGGCTGGTGCGCTTCACCGACTTGCTCGACGCGGTCGAGGCGGCCCAGCGCCGAGCCGCGCCGCTGGGCGTCGCCGTTCGTCTCGCCCCGAGCGCCGGACATGCGGTGGTGCCGCCCTGCCTGCTCGCGCGCCACCCGGACCTGCCCGTCGGGGGAGACGTCGGCTACGCGCACGAGGGCGCGGATGCCGAGCGGGAACGATGGTGGGTCCAGGGGCCTGCCTGCCGCGCCTGCCTCCATCGCCGGCATTGTCGGGGCCTGCCGCGAATCTACGCCGAGCGTTTCGGCTTCGCGGAGCTCGAGCCGGTCCGGCCGGCCGACGTTCCCACCGTTGGGCCGAGTGCCCCGGCGCCCGCGGCCCCGCGGCGGATGGTCGAGATGGGCCCGGCGGGCCGCCGGCTCCTCGAGCGGTGGCTGGCCTTCGCGGGTCACGACCGGTTCACCGTCGTCCGGGCCCGCTGGCTCGCCGACCGCCTCGAACTGGTCGTCCAAGCCGCCGGTGGGGCGTCCGTCGACCTGATCCTCCAGGCGACCGGCGGCGCCGAACGGCGCACCTTCCTGTCGACGGGTCGGGTCGACGTCTGGTACCGCGGCACGCTTCCGGAGGGACTCGAGCCGCTGCTGCGCGCCGCCCTCGCCCGCCTGGGTCGCGCGCCGCTCGACCGGCTCGTCGCACCGCTGCTGGCCTCGCCCGGCCTGGTCGCGCTGCCCGACGCGCCGGCGGAGGCGGAAACGGACGGAGCGATCCGCGGCGCCCGGGGCCCCGATGGGAGGGAGCGCGGCGACGCCCCCGCGGGCGACGGCGACGGCCGCGAAGGGGAACGGACGCTGGGCACCTGGGATCCCCCGGCGGCCTTCGCGGACTTCCTCGGCCGCGACGCGATGGAGCTGATGCCCTGGGAGGCGATCGAGGCCGACCATCCGCTGGTCCGCATCTCGCATTCGGACCTCGAGTGTCTCAGCTTCATGCCGCGCGAATGCGCCGCGAACCTCAACCTGGTCGATCTCCCGTGGATCGCGCGGCGCGACCGCAGTGCGCCGGCGGTCAAGCAGCAGGAGACGGTCCTGTGCACCGACCTGGACGAACGGTCGGTGATCCTCGGCTGCCGGGCCCGAGTCCGCCGCGTGCTCGACGCCGTGCTGGCGACCGATCCCGGCAAGCCGATCGTGTTCAGCAACACCTGCCTGCCGGCGACGACCGGCGAGGACGCGGTCTCGGTCCTGCGACTCTACCGGGGGCGCGCCGAGGTCTCGGTGGTGTCCCACAACCGCGCGGCGCCGGACCGCGACGACGACATGCCGAGCGCCCTGATCGTTCCGCGTTCTGCGTCCGGTCGCCCGGCACGCTTCCGGCGGCAACCCGATCGGGTGAACCTGATCGGCTTCCCGCGCGACCGGGCGCTCGACGAACTGACGCGTCTGCTCGGCGACGCCGGATTGCGCGTCAACGCCGTCCTGCTCCCGGTGGTGCGGCCGGAGGACCTCGAGCGCTTCCCTCGAGCGTCGCTCCATGTGTTCCACCGGACCAACCGGTTCTGGGAGGCTGCCTATCGTCGACTGGCGGACGAGCATCCGATTCCCTCGCTGCACCCGCCGAGCCCGTACGGCGTCGAGGGGACGCGGCGCTGGCTGGCGGCCGTCGCCGAGGCCGCGGGCCGGGGGTCGGCCGCGAAGGATGCGTGGAGCCGACGCTTCGGACCGCGGCGCGACGAATGGGGGCGACTCGTCTCGCAGGCGCGCCGCCTGACGGTGGGCCTGGTCGTCCGGCCGCGCGACGTGCCGTGCCTGGAGGACCCCGGGCGGCTGGACGGCATTCCGCTGCTGGCGGTGCTGGCCGAGATCGGTTTCGAACTGGAGGTCCTGGTCCACGCGCGGGACGGAGTTCTCGAGGCGCTGCGCGCCCGGGTCGAGGCGCTGGTGCCGCGCGGGCATCGCGGGCGCTGCCGCGTCGCGGGGTTCGAGGATTTCGACGGCCTGCGGCGGGCGCTGCGCGAGAGCCCGGCGGCGGCGGTGGTCGGCAGTCACACGTTCGACTGGCGCCTCTCCGAGGCGGGCAAGAACCGGATCTCCCTCGCCCACTTCGAGCCCGGCCTGGAGGGCGCGCTGCGCACGGCCCGCCGGCTGCTCGACGTCTGCCGCGTGCCGTTCGCCCGGCGCTACGCCCGCTTCCTGGCCCGCGACGACCTGGGCCGGCGCAGGATGCCGCCGGCGGAGGCGTGAGGTGACGAGGAAGAAGCGATCCCCCGGAGCCGCCGGCAGCCGCACAGGCGCGCCGGCGCGGTCGAGCCGCCGCGGCGCGCCGAGGGTGCGCGACGCCCGGCGCACGCTCGACCGCGAGTTCTCCCCGCGCCACCTGCTGTCGTTCAGCGTCGGCACCTACCTGGCCTGCAACGCCGTCCGCGACGCCTATCTGGTCGTCGACGGCCCCGACTGCGCCCTGATGCGCACCCAGTTCCTCCAGGGCAACCACGACTACCTCGCCGAGCTGACCTCGGTCGGCGGGAAGCACAAGGTGGTCCACACCGCGCTCGAACCCGCCGGCGTGATGCGCCCCCGCGACGAAGCGCTGGTCGACCTGCTGCAACGGGTCGGCGGCACCGACGGCGTCGGCTGCGTGCTGCTCACCTCGCTGCCGATCGCCACGGTGCTGGCCACCGACTACGCGCGCCTGTGCCGGCGGGCCGCCGCGGCGGTCGGCAAGCCGGTCGTCGCGATTCCGGGCCGCTCGCTGTCCACCGACTGGCTCGGCGGCTACGAGGAAGCGCTGGCGGCCCTGGCGGAGCGGCTCGACCTGCCGGAGACCCGGCGGGCGCCGGACGCGGTGGCGGTCGTCGGCCTGCTGCACGACCGCAACGAGGCGGACTGTCGAGGCAACGTCCGCGAGATCGAACGGCTGGTCCGCGGCCTGGACCTCGAACCCGCCTCGGTCTGGCTTTCCGGCGGGCGTTGCGCCGAATTGCGGCAGGCCGCCCGCGCCTCCACGGTCGTGTCCCTGCCGTACGGCCGCAGGGCCGCGCGCATCCTGGCCCGGCGCCTCGGCGCCCGGCTGGTCGAGGCGGACCTGCCGTTCGGCCTGCCGGCCTGCGAGCGTTTCGTGCGACAGGTGGCCGCGGCCTGCGGCCGGGCTCCCCACGGCGAGCGCCTGATCGAGTCCGAGCTGGCCGCGGTGGTCCCGGCCCTGGAATGGGTCGCGCCGTTCCTGTTCCAGGGACGACGGTTCGGCTTCATCGGCGATCCGCATCTGCGGTCGGGTTTCTGCGAGATGATCGATCTGCTGGGCGGCCGCGTCGCGTTCTCCGTGGTCACGGCCTGCCGCCACCACGGGATCGGTCGTGCACGGACCGCGCCGCCCGACTCGGACGACCTGCTCGTCGAGCCCCGGGCGGCCGCCCTGCGCCGGTTCCTCGACGAGCACCTCGCACCGGGGCGCCTCGACTGCCTGGTGACCAACTCGACCTGCATCGAGGCGGCGGCCGGCCGCGACCTCGCCGTGGTCGAGTTCGGCTTCCCCTCCTACGACGTGCACGCCCTGTACGACCGGTCGTACCTCGGGTTCCGGGGCGCGTTGGCGTTCGCCGACACGATCGCGAACCAGCTTCGGCTGCACGCGACGCTCCGTGCTCCCGTTGCCAAGCGCGTCTGACGGATGCTACACGGTGGGTCGGGCCCGGGGCTGCGTGCCGTCCGGGCGGGACGACGACCGGCGATGAAGAAGCGGAAGGTGGCGCTGGTCATTCTGCACACCGGCCGGCCGGCCGACTTGGCATCGCCGCTGTTCCATGCCAACGCCCTGTTCCTGCTCAAGGCCTATCTCGAGAGTCGTCCCGAGATCGCGGCGCGGTACGAGTTCGAGATCATCGATCTCCGCCGGCACGTTCCGTACAACCTGGGCCTGGCGGTCGAGCAGAACATCGATATCGTGCAGGAAGTCGCGGCGCGACGACCGGACGTGGTCGCCTTCAGCCTGTACCTGTGGAACGTCGAGGCCGGGCAGGCGCTGGCGCAGGTGTTGCGGAGGTTCCTGCCGCGCGCGGTGTTCGTGGCCGGCGGTCCCGAGGTTTCCGACCGGCGGGAGTTCGCCCGGATGTTTCCCGGGTTCGACGTGCTGGTCGAGGGCGACGGCGAGGTCCCGTTCCGCCGGGTGCTGGAGGCGCTCGCGCGCGGCCGCCGGCCGCGGGACATCGGCGGCGTCTCGTTCCTCCAGGACGGCCGGTGGGTCCACGACCCGCGAACCGCGGAGCTCGCGCCGCCCGACGAGATCCCCGATGTCCACGCGGCCAACCGCGGCCTGCTCGAGGGGCGCGGCTTCTACCTCACGACCCGTGGCTGCCCGTACGACTGCGCGATGTGCCTGTGGGCGCGCCAGCCGATGCGGCGGCGCGCTCGCGAGCGGATCCTGACCGAGTTGGCCGGGCTGATCGACTCGCCGCTGAGCGGCTTGACCCTCTTCGACTACGATCTCCTCGAGGTGTACGCGCGGGATCCCGCCTTCTTCGATCGGCTGACCCGCCTGGTGCGCGCGCGGCGGGACGGCTTCGGCCTCAACTTCTTCGTCAATCCGCGCTATCTCACCGACCCGCGCCTCCCGGAGGTGATGGACGCGTTCCGCTCGCATCACGTGCTGGTGGGGCTGCAATCGACGAGCCCCGCCTGCCTGGAAGCGATCGGCCGGGGTTGGTCGCGGGCCTGGCTGGGCGCGCTGGAACAGGCCCCGCCGGCGATCCGCAGCCGGATCTTCCTCGAGCTGATCTTCCCGCTGCCCGGGCAGACCTCGGCCGGGTTTCTCGCCTCGCTGCGTCGCCTGCTCGCCCTGGGCTACTTCCGGTTGCAGATCTTCCAGCTCTGCCTGCTGCGCGGCACCGCGCTCTACCGCCGCCGCCGCGCCCTCGGCCTCCGGCACCTCGAGCGGCCGCCGTACGCCTGCATCGCCACACCGTCGATCTCCGCGGACGAGTGCCTCCGCATCGGCGTGCTGTGCCAGGCGTTGAACCTGCTGCGGGATCTGGCCGACGCGGCCCCGGATCGGCGTCCGTTCGCGGAGTACTTCCGCCGCGACCGAAAGGTGCTCGACCGCCTGCTCGCGCCGATCGACCGCGGCGCGACATCGTGGGACGTGGCCGACCTGCTCTCCCGGGAGATCACCGGCCGGCCGCTGGAGCTGGACCATGCGCGCTAGCGCGCGGGCGGGGAAGAAGCCCGCGGCGCGACCGGCCGGTCCGGGCCCTCGCCAGTTCGCGATCTACGGCAAGGGCGGGAGCGGCAAGTCCACGATGACCAGCAACCTGTCGGTCCAGATGGCCCGGCGCGGCCTGCGGACGCTGCAGATCGGCTGCGACCCCAAGCGGGACTCCACGCGTTCGCTGGTCGGCGGCCGCCGCCTCGACACCGTGATGGACCTGCTCGAAAAGGTCGGCGTGGCGGAGGCCGGCGTGCCGCTCCGCGATCTCCTGTTCGAGGGCCTGCTCGGCATCCGCTGCATGGAGGTCGGCGGTCCGGAATCCGGCGTCGGCTGCGCGGGCCTCGGTCTGACGACCACCGCCCGCCTGCTCCGCGAGAACGACGTCCTCGACCGGTTCGACGTCGTCCTGATGGACGTCCTGGGTGACGTCGTCTGCGGCGGCTTCGCCACGCCGATGATGAAGGGGCTCGCCGGCGGCGTCGTGATCGTCACCGCCGAAACGCCGCTCTCCCTGTACGCGGCGAACAACATCTCCCGCGCGGTCCGGCGCTACGCCCGTCACGGGACCTACCTGATCGGGCTGCTGGCCAACGCGGTGCAGAAGCGGGACGGGATCGCCACCATCGAGCGTTTCGCGGCCGCGATCGGCACCCGCCTGATCGGCGTCGTGCCGAACGACGACCGCATCCGCCAGGCCGAGAAGAAGGCCCTGCCGGCGTCGGTGTTTGCCGAGGGCAGCGACCTCGACGCCGTCTTCGGCCGACTGGCGGACGTCCTGCTCTCGCGCACGTCCGACGACTGCCCGCCGCCCCGACCGCTGGACGACGAGCGGTTCGAGAAGATGTTCTGGGGATGAGCCGGTGAGCGACCCGCGACCCGTCCAACTCCTCGACCTGTTCGCCGCTCTCGCCCGTCGCGCCGGCGCGGCGGCCGCCGTCCCGCTCCACGACGGTTCGCTGCTCTACCGCTTCCGCGAGGGTCGCCGCCGCGTCGAGGTCTTCCACAGTCCGTGGCATCGGCCCGGCGGTTCGGTCGTCCGGGGCGTCGAGGGCTGCTTCTTCGTGCGCGGCGCGACCGATCGTTTCGCCGCCGCGTGCCTGCGACGCCTGGCCGGCGCGCGGACGCGGTTCCCGCTCTCCCTCGACCCGCTGGCCGTCTGGGAGGATGCCGACCGCCCCGTGGTCCTCGACGCCGACTTCGCCCGGGTCCACCTGCGGCGCTTCCTCGACGCCGGCCGCACCGCCTGGGGTCCTTTCCTGTTCGCGGGCTGCGATGCGAACGAGGATCGCACCGTGACGCTCGTCTTCGAGGGCCCCGCCGGACGCGTGGACTTCCGGGTGGCGCCGTCGCGCGCGGCCCGCGAGGAAGGCTGGCGCCGTTTCGGCCCGCTGGCCGTCCGCATCGCCGCCGACGGACGCGACCCGGCCGCGGTCGGAAGCGTCGCGCGGCGCGTCGAGACCTACGTCTACTACGCCTTCCACCGCGCGTTCCGCCCGGGTCAACCGCTGGCTGCGGCGCGACCGGAGCCGGCACACGCGAGTCCGAACGGCGACGTCCCGTTCCGCGACGACCCGGACGACCGGATCCGCCAGAATCTCGACCAGGTGCCCGAGCATGCCTTCTTCCTCGACCCGTTCCTGCGCCGCATCGGCACCCAGGAGACGCTGGGGACGCTCCTCGCCGCGGACGAGGGCCTCGCGCTGGTGGTGCACACGGACCAGGAGTGCACGACCAAGTTGCCGTGGCTCAAGTCGTGCGGGCACCTCCGCTCCCTGTTCGCGCGACTGCATCCCCTGCCCACGCACGCTTCCGGGCGCGAGATCGAGTGGCTGGAGCCGGTCCAGGCGCAGACGATCCGGGGAGACGACACGGTTCTCCTGCGCGCCCTCCGCCGGGCCGCCGGCCGCCGGAAGACCCGGATCGTCGCGCTGATGGGCACCTGCGTCGGCGACGTCACGGGACTCGACTACGAAGGTCTCGCGGCCGCCGTCGAGCGGGAGTTCGGCAAACCCGTCGTCGTGATCGGCCAGATGCTCGAGCACTTCGTGGAAATGGACCACACCTGGGAACTGCTGCTGCAGATCGCAGACCGCCGGCGGCCGCCGGAGGCCGACCGAATCAACCTGGTCGGCTACGCCCCGGCGGAATCCGACTTGGCCGACGAGTTGCGCGGTACGATTCCCAGGCTCGGCCTGCGGCTCAACGCCCTGCTCGTGCCGTCGTTCCACTCCCGGGAGGCGCGGGATTTCGCCCGCGCCGCCTGCACCGTGCTCAACCCCGCGCGCTCGTCCACCTTCGAGTTCGCCCGGGCCGCCGCGACCTTCCCCACGATGCGCTTCCACCGGATTCCGCCGCCCTTCGGAAAGTCCGCGACGATCGCCTTCTACCGCGGCCTGGCAGAACTGGCGGGCGCGAAGGATCCGCAGGCCGAGGCGGAAGCCCTGTGGGCGCCCCACGAGCCGGAATTCGCCGCCTGGCAGGAGCGGGCCCGGGGCGTGCGCGTCTGCTTCCTGGTCCGGCCGGGCGACGCGACCTGTCTCCTGGAACCCGAAGAACTGCACGGCCTGGACCTCCTGCGGATCCTCGCCGAGTTCGGCTTCGGGATCGATCTCGTCGTGCTCGCGGGCCCGGAGGGAGAGACCGCCCGCTCGCGACTGGAACGGCGGGCCGCCGCGGATCCGTTGCTGGCGGAGACGGTGCGGACGATCCGCAGGCCCGTTCGGGAACCCACCGCCATCCTCGCAACGCTCGATGCCCGCCTGTGCTTCAGCGAGTTTCCGCCCGACCGGCGCGCGCTGGAAGCCGGCAAGATGTTCTTTCAGCCGCGCGACATCCAACCGGGCCTCGCCGGCACCGTCCGCAGCCTCGCCCGGCTCGTCCGGCTGGCCGAGAGCGCCTTTCCCGGCACGTGGTGTCGGCTGCGCAGGGCGGGGGTTCGGCACCGATGAGACTCGCTCCGAAGTACCTCGACGGCGTGCTGCTCGCCGTCAACGCCCTGCCCGGCGTCCGGGCCGTGCTCGATGCGCCGCGCTGCGAGCAGGAACGCGCCTGGATCTTCGACCAGACCCACGACTGGCGGGCCGAGCTGTCCGGCGCCGGTTCGTACACCCGCGACCGGCGCGTTTTCGCCCCGCTCTGGAAGACCGCGACCCTCGTCCAGGGCACCGAACGGACGCTGGCGGAGATGATCGATTTCGTGGCGCGCCACCATCCAGGGGACACCCTCCTGGTCGCCCCGAGCTTCCTTTCCCTGCTCGCCAACACCGACGTCGAGGGCCTTGTCGCCGAGTGGCGAAAGAAGCTCTCCGGGCGCCTCGTCTTCGTCGGGCGGGAATCGCTGGACGAGGACTGGGTCGATGGGATTCGCAGGACGCAGGCCGCGGTCTTCCGCGACCTCCGCGGGCCGCGCGGAGGCAGCCGCGCCCCCGTCGTCGGAGGCTTCCTGCCGTTTCGCCGGGAGGGAGACGAGACCGGCAATCTCGAAGAGATCCTTCGTCTCTGGCGACTCGCCGGCTTCCCGCCACCCGCCGCCTGGCCGTTCTCCGCCGGCCTCCTCCCCGACTCGCCCATCCCTCGCCACACCCCGCTCGTCGCCTTCCCGATCGGGTTCGACGCGTCGCGCTTCGCGTGGGAGGGCGAGGTGATCGAGGTCGAACTGCCGATCGGGATCGATGCGACCTGCTCGATGCTGCGGAGGCTCGCGCGGAAGTTCCGGTGCACCCGGCGGACCGAGGCGGTGATCCGCGAAGAATCGCGCGCACTGGCCGACCGAATCCGCCCGCTGTGCGAAAGAACCCTCGCCGGTCTCGGCGTGGCCGTCCTGGGCGACCCCTGGACCGCCGACGGCCTGTGCCGCGCCCTCGGCGAGCTGGGCGTCGAGGCCTGTCTCGTCGGCGTCCTGCGCCGCGGCAACGCCGCGGACCCGGTCCTCGCCCGCCTCGACCGGCCGGGCCGCCAGATCCTGCTCGACCCGAAGCGCGCCGACTTCGAGCGGGAGTTGCGCCGCCTGGCCCGGAACCGCATTTGCGAGGCGGTCGTCGGCTCCGCCGTCGTCGCCGACGCCGCCCGCCAAGCCGGCCTCGCCACGGTCGAGATCTCCGCGCCGCACTACCTCGAGCACTTCGCCGAGCCCACCCCCTACATGGGCTTCGCCGGACTGGCCCGGCTCGCCGAGCGGTTGACCAACGCCGTCGAACACCAGCGGCATCTCGCCGAGCATGCCCGGAAGCGCTCCCGCCGCCCGTGAACCGACGCGGGATCCCCGCGGCACGCCCGAAGCGCGGCCGTTCACCGGGGGGACCGCCCCGCCGGACGCCACGCCGCAGAGCGGATGTCACGACCGGGGCGGCCGCGAGTCGATCGCCCGCAGGCCGGCGACGATGCGCTCCGGCGAGCCCCGCACGCCTTCCTCGGCCAGCAACCGGGTCACCACGCCTCGCTCGTCCAGCCCCCGCACGCGCCGCTTCACCGGATAGTCGAAGTAGCGGTGGCAGACGGCAAGCAGCGGACAGCCCACGCATGGGCCGGCGGGCGTCGTCCTCCGCGCCAGCCCTTCGACCCGATCGACGAACCGCGCCAGGGACGGCGGCCGCGGCCATCCCTCCAGGATCCGCGCCACCCGCATCCGCAGGAAGAGGGTGCGGTGGGCGTACCGGCCCAACAGGCAGGCGGGGATATTCTGCACGATCAACCGCAGTCCTTCCCGGTCGGCGCGGGCGAGCAGCCGCGGCCAGTCCAGGTCGAGCCCGTGCACGTACTGCGGATGCCCGGCCACCGCCGCCGAAACCGGCTCGATCGCCGACAGCATCATCCGGTCGAGCCCGGGGGCCAGTGCGTCCCGAAGACGCACGGCATTTCCGCACGGGTCTCGCGCCAGCGAACGCGTGAGGATCAGGTGCAGCGAGAACGAGAACGCGCCATGCCCGGCGATCCGTCGCGCCGCCCGCACTTGCCGCGAGAACACGTCCCGGCCGCCCGAGACGGCCTGCGCATCGGCATCGCCGGCGGCGAACAGCGTCCCCGTGATCCCGTCCACGCCGGCCCGCGCCAGTTCGTCGAGCGTCCTCTCGTTCACGGCCAGCAGGTTGCTGAGCATCCGCACGCGCTCGAAGCCCAGCCGCCGCGCCGCAACGACCACCTCCCGCCAACCCGGCAACAGCAGCAGTTCCGCGGAGCCGAAGACGACGCCGCGGTACCCCGCCCGCCGCGCCGTCCTCATCTCCCGCTCGAGACGTGCGGCGAGATCCCGCGGAACCGACCGCGGATGCGGACGCTCGTAGCAGAAGAAGCAGCGCAGGTTGCACCGCGCCCGGTACCGCAGGTGGAAGTACGGCACCAGCGCCGCCGCGATGTCAGGGCTCGGTGGCATTCCGCCGCTGATCCCGCTCGAGCAGCGCGTTGAGCAGCGACTCGACGATGCATCGCGCTCCCGCGAAGCCCAGGTACGGCCGCGGATGCAGCACGTGGGTCAGGTAGCTGGGAAAACCGATCTCCACGTAGGGCACGCCGCGGTCCAGCGCCAGGTACTTGAACGACGACCCGCCGATCACGAGGTCCACGGGGTCGTCCTCGAGGAACGACGCGAACTGCTCGACGGTCGGCTCGACGAACACCCGGCCCGCCGGCTCCCGGCGCCGGGAGCCCCGACGTCGGCCCGCGGGCTCCGGGCCCCGCCCGGTCACGAACCAGCCCGGCACCGACAGGCCCATCTCGTCGAGGAACCGAACGAGCGCGCGGCCCAGGTGCGGGTCGGCGACGACCGCCGCCCGCCGGCCGAGCAGGTGCTCGGCCGCGATCCACTGGACCGCCGGGACCAGCTCCCGCAGTTCCCGCTCGATGCACGCCTCGGCCGCCGGCTCCCGTCCGAGCGTCCGGCCGATCGCCCGCAGCCACTCCGCGGTGCCTTCGATCCCGACCGGCAGGCCGACCCGCACCGGAGCGGCGCCCGCCCGCCGCAGCGCCTCTTCCGCGCGCGCGCCGGTGTACGGCAGCGCGATGGTCGCGCGCGGCCGCAGCGGTTCGACGGGGAGCCGGCCGCCGGACAGCAGGATCGCTGGACGCCGGACGCCGAGCGCTTCCAGCAGGCGGCGCAGTTCGTCCACGTTCGCCCGCTCGTCGTCTTCGTTGCGGCAGAACAGGTTCCCCGCCAGCAGCAGGTCGACCGGCCGGCCCCGGCGGGAGACGACGCGGCGCAGCACTCCGCCCAGCACGGCGTCGTAGCCGCCCAGCCAGTCCTCGTCCAGGCGCGGCCCGTCGAGCGGCACGGGGACGACGCGGCCCGCGCCGCCGCCCGCCCGTAGCGCGCCCCGCAGATCGAAGCCGGTGACCAGCGAGGAGATGTTCTGGAACGCGAACAGCCAGTGACCGGGATGCCGGCCGGCGGCCTCGCGCAACCGCCGCAGGAACGCCGCCTCGCCGCCACCGACGTCCTCGTAGCCCGCCCACTCGGTGGTGATCACGCGGTGCCGGCCCGTGGCCCGATAGACCGTGCTGCCGAGGTCGTTGTGCACGAAGACCTTCAGGCCGCGGACGAACGGACAGCGCGGCGAGTTCATCAACAGGACCGAGTTCTCGATCGCGTTGACCCCGAGGAACACGCCGGTCTCGTACGCCGGCACGAGCGTCACGCCGGGGACCGCGACCCGTCCGGTTTTCCGCGCTCTCATCGCCGCATGTATCTCCCGTACCGTTCCAGGAACCGGAACCTCGCGCCGGCGGCCAGACGCCGGGCGCTTCGGACCGCGCCGTCGAGGCCGGGTTCGAAGGTTTGCACGAAAACCGGAATTTTGCCCAGGGCCAGGGCCGGCGTGTTGCGCCGGATCGAAGTGAGCAGCAGCCTCGACCTCGAGGCGGCGAGCGCCTCCCGCAGCGCGCCCGCCTCGTCGAACGTGCGGAACGTCACGTCCCCCCGCCCCTCGACCGCGCGGACCAGTTCCCGCGGCGGCGGCACGTCGCGGTGGAGGAAGATCTCCACCTCCAGTCCGAGCTCGGTCAGCAGGTCCAGAATCCGGATGCCGAAGATCTCGGCGGGGTCGAAGATCCAGGCGGAGAAGCGGCTCTGGGCGACCAGGGCGATCGACGCGCCGCGCAGCGCCGCGCGGATCGGCGCCAGGTCGCGCCGCCGGGCCCGGCACGCCCGCTCCAGCCGATCGCGCGCCGCACCGCGCAGCGGCCCGCCGCCGATCTCGCGCACGACGCCCTCCACCCACCGCCGGGTGCCCTCGATTCCGAACGGCGGGTCCAGCGTCACCCAGCGGCTCGGACCGGCCGTGCGGTCCACGCCGGCGAACGCGCTGCGCACGATCGAGCAGCGGCTCGCGACGGTCAGCGGCGCCGCGTCGAATCGCTCCAGTTCCTCCTCCCGGAACGACGGGAAGAGGCGGGCGTTGACGCCGATCCCGCAGTCCCGCAGCAACCCGGCCAGCTCGGCGGCCCACGGCGCACCCCGGCCGCCGAGGCCCACCAGGTTGACGAGGTTCCGCCGTTGCCGGACCGGACGGCGGAACGCCCGCAGCACCCACGGCCACACCAGCGCGTCCACCGCCCAGTCCTTCGCCTGGAAGTCGGGGTCGAGCACCACGAAGGCGTCGTCGTCCAGCACCTTGCGCAAGACCCCCCGCACGTCGTCCCCGATCAGCCGGCTCACGCAGGTCTGCACCAGCGCGATCCGGACGGCGGGGTCCCGCCGGCGGAGCGCCCGCAGCAACCGCTCCAGCCGCCGCTCGGCGCCGCCGATCACGTCCCGTTCGGAGAAGTCGTACGCCACCCAGCCGCCGGGCTCCGGCGCGGTGCCGACCGGGAAGCAGGACCAGCTGTCGAACAACGGCAACCGGCGCAGCGGCGGGAACGTCTGCCGGCAGCTCGCGTCGCCGAACACGACGACTTTCAGCCGCGATCCCCGCCGGCTCGACAGCGCCGCCGCCATGCCGCTCGCCCCCTGCCGCCCCTCCGGCAGGAACGGGTTCAGCTCGACCTCCCCCCCGTATGACGTGACGCTCGGGCTGGTCGCGCCGTCTCCGCGGATCCGCGTCCGCGGTCCGGTCGTGCGCGCGACCAGGTAGGCCAGGAAGCGTTCCACCTGATCCGCGGGCCGAACGGGCGGCGTCCGGTCGTCCTCGACGAGCGACAGGGCCAGGTTGCCGACGGGCAGCACCCGCTCCGCGCCGGCGAGCCGGGGGTCCTCGCGGTCCGTCAGACGCAGCCGCACCCTGCGCTCGCCGTCCCGGAAGGTCGCGTACAGCGCCCCGCTCTGCGGCACCAGCTCCTCGAGCACGAACGAGGACCAGCGGGTCGTTCCGGGCACGAGTTCCTCGCGCCAGATCTCCGGCAGCTCCCCGCCGCGGCGCAGCAGGATCTCGCCGATGTCCTGACCTCGGTGGTCGAGCAGCGGATGCGGGTTCCGCGCGGCGAACCGGAGGAAGGCGCGTCGCAGGCGCCGGATCATCGCCGGCGGCGCCGTCCCCCGCTCGAAACTCGGCCCGCGTTCGCGGTTCTCGCCCCCGGACGGCCGCAGCCTCGCCACGTGCCGCCGGCCCGCCGCGTCGCGCAACGCGAACAGCAGCCCGCCGTCCACGTCGGGCAGCACCGCCCCACAGCCGCAGCCCTCGGCCGCCAGGCCGGCGGCCAGGCGGCCGAGGTAGTCCCAGAACGACCCGCTCCGCGCCGTCATCGAGCCGTCCGTCTCCGCTTCCGCGGCCGCGCCAGGAACCTCTCGAACGCCTCGGCCTCGAGCGGCTTCGGTGGTGGCGGATCGTCGAGGTCCAGCAACCGGGAGGCCAGCCGCCGCACCGCCCGCGCCGTCGCGCCCTGTGGCCGCCAGTCGAGGATCGTGGCGCGACGCTCCTCGGCCTTCTGCACCTGCGGATCGAACGGGATCTCGACCAGCACGCTCGTCCCCGTCGCGGCGGCGAAGCGGGGCACGCGATCGCGGAACGCCTCGCCGGTGTGGTAGTTGCCGATCAGCCCGGCCAGCCGCACGCCGTTCCGATGGAACCGCCGCACCGCCCGCAGGATGTTGTTCGCCGCGAACAGCGACATGCCGGTGCCCGAGACCGTCACCGCCACGTACCGCGCGTGTCCCTCGCGCATCGGCACGGCGAAGCCGCCGCACACCACGTCCCCCAGCACGTCGTAGACGACGACGTCGTACGAGGCGAGCGACACACCCAACTCCGCGAGCAGCTCGAACGTCCGGCTGATGCCTCGGCCGGCGCAACCGACGCCCGGCTCGGGTCCGCCGGCCTCGACGCAGGTGATCCCCTTGACGCCCCGGACCAGCACGCTCGAGGCGTCCAGCAGACGGGTCGTCATCGCCTCGCCCATCACCGACCGGACCCGGCCGCGGCGCAGCAGGGGGCGGGACGAATCCGCCTTGGGATCGCAACCGATGTGCAGCACCCGCAGGCCGAGGTCCGCGAACGCCGACGACAGCGCCGCGGCGATCGTCGATTTCCCGCTGCCGCCCTTGCCGTAGATTGCGAAGCTGCGTGCCGTCACGCGCCGCACTCCTTCTCCGGCGGCCGTTCGACCAACCGCGCCGCCTCCTCCGCGCCCAGCGGCGCGACCGGAGCGAGCCTCCGGCTGGTCCGCCGCGTCCCCGGCAACAGACCGAACCGCTCGAGGTGCGCCGCGAGCACGCGCGCGACGTGCTCCTTGTCGGGCGAGTCCACCGGCGTGTCCGCGTCGAAGCGCAGCAGGAACCGCTGCGTCCGGAGGAACGCCGGCGTCCCGGGGCGCCGCGCGAGCGCCCGTAACGTCAGCCGTCCTGCCCGACCCGCCAGTTCGATCACGAGCTGCCGCCCGCCTGGCTCGCCGCTCTCCTCCCGAACGCGACCGGACGCGAAACCGGCGAGCGGTCCGCGCCGGTCCCGCGCCAGGATCCGCAGGATCTCCTGCGCCCGCCGGGCCGCCGCGCTCCCCATGCGCGCGGCCGCCTCCGGCCCGGCGGCCGTCGCCGGCACCGGCCCGG
>JAAZOP010000431.1 GCA_012797735.1 Myxococcales bacterium | reverse complement strand
CGCCGCCCGCGGCGCCGCCCGAGCCGGAACCAGAAGACCTCGCGCTCCCCCCGGCCCGCTCGGGACACGCCCCGGGCGCCCTGCCGGCCTGGCCGCCGCAGGGTCTGCCGAAGACCCCGCCCGTCTGGGCGCCCCGGTCGGGCCGCCCGGCGTCGGCGCCGCCCCCACCCCCCGCCTCACCGGCACCGCCGCCGGCCGAGGAACCAGATACCGGCCCGCCGGTGCCCCCTTCGATCACGGGCGGCCAGCGGCAGATCGTCGTCCGCAGGAGGTGACCCGTGCTGCCGTCCTTCGAAGAAGCCCGCGCGCGGCTCGGCGGGCTGCTGCGCGCGCACGCCGTCCGCCACGGCACCTTCAAGCTGGCCTCGGGACGCACGAGCGACTTCTTCGTCGATTGCAAGAGCGTCGTGCTGTCGGCCGAGGGTCACCTGCTCGCCGGCGTCACGCTCGGCCGCCTGGCACGGGACTTCGCGCCGCTCCACGCCTTCGCCGCCGTGCCCCTGGGCGGCTGTCCCCTCGCCTCCGCCGCCTCCCTCGTCACCGCCCTCGCCGGCGACCCGGTGGCGGCGATCTACGTGCGCAAGGAGGCCAAGGACCACGGCACCGGCAAGCTCGTCGAAGGGGCCGACCGCCTGCCGGGTCCCCGCGTCGTCCTGCTCGAGGACGTCGTCACCACCGGCGGCTCGTCGCTGCGCGCCGCCGAGGCGCTTCGCGCGGCGGGCCTGGAGGTCGCCGGCGTGGCGTGCCTGGTCGACCGCCTGGAGGGCGGCGCCGAGGCGCTCGGCACCGCCGGCCTGCCCCTCCGCGCCCTTTTCACCCGCCGCGACTTCCTCCCGCCCGACTGAACGGACCCCCCGGAGAGGTCTGCGGGCCGCGCCGCCGGCCGGGGCCGGCTCTCCGACCCTGCCGCTCCGGGCTCCCGCCGGCCGGGGAGGGCCGATCGATCCGCCCCGGCGACGGCGGCCGGAAAACCGGGACGCGACAGGGCGACAGGGCCCTGCCGCCAAAGGCGCCGGGACCCGAGGCCAGCCAACAGCCGTCAGCGTTCAACCCTGCGGGACTCCGGGTGCTTCCTGGGAGCGGAACGCGGAATGCGGCCGAGGGCTTCGCCCGAGGTCCTGGGCAGGGTGGTCTTGACCGTGGACGACGGCCCGGCGGTGGTCGTAAGCTAGAGCGCCGATGAGGTCCTCGCTGGTCCGGCTGCTCGCCGTCCCGACCCTGGCCGCCGTTTCGGCCCTGGCCGGCTGCAGCGAAGTGCAGGTCAACTTCTCCGAGACGCAGACGCACACCTTCGAGCCGTCGGACTACGAGCGGGTGCTGGAGCGCTGGACGCGCGACGAGGAGGTCTACGTCCTGGACGGCCTCGACAACGCCCTCACCGTCACCGCGACCTTCCGGTCGTGGGAGTACCGCCAAGCGTACATCGATCGGTACGCCTACGACTTCCGCCTGACCGACACCGAACGCCAGGCCCTCGAGCGGACGCAGCGCGAGGAGTTGGAGCAGGCGCATGTGTTCCTGGTGGCGACCACCGCGACCCGCAACACCTGGGCCGACCTGTCGGCGGCGGACACGCCGTGGAAGATCCGGCTGGTCAACGATCAGGGCGACGTCGTCGAGCCGCTGCCCGACGCGCACGACCCGCCGGGGATTGAGCGGGTGAAGGACGTCACGCCGGTGCAGCAGGCGTACTACCCGTACATCACCGTGTTCCGGAAGGTGTTCGTGATCCGCTTCCCGCGCCGCCTGCCCGACGGCACGGACGTCCTGGGTCCGGGCGTCCGGTCGTTCACGCTGGAGTTCGCCGGCGCCCTGGGACGCGCCGAACTCCGCTGGTCCTCGTCGGTCGAATGAACGAGCGGCTGCGGGAGAAGCTGGAGCGCCTGCCGCGCGCTCCCGGCGTCTACGTGATGCGCGCCGCGGGCGGTTCGACGCTCTACGTCGGCAAGGCCTCCGACCTCCGCAGCCGCGTCCGCTCGTACTTCACCCCCGGCACCACGGACGCCCGCTTCTTCGTCTCGCGCCTCGCCGCCGACCTCGACGACCTCGAGACGATCGTCACGGCCGACGAACGCGAGGCGCTGCTGCTGGAGAACTCGCTGATCAAGCAGCTTCGCCCGCGCTACAACGTGCGGCTGCGCGACGACAAGGACTACCTGTCGATCCGCCTGGACGAGCGGCCCGCCTGGCCGCGGCTCGAACTGGTCCGCCGGCCCCAGCCGGACGGCGCCCGCTACTTCGGTCCGTTCCCCAACGCCCGCGCGGCGCGGGAGGCGGTGCGCGTCGTGCAACGGCTGTTCCGCCTCCGGCCCTGCCGCGACTCCGTCTTCCGCGGCCGGTCGCGACCCTGCCTGCTGCACCAGCTCGGCCGTTGCGACGGTCCCTGCGTCCTCCCCGTCGACCCCGCCGCCTACCGCACCGCCGTTCGCCGCGCCGGCGCCCTCCTCGAAGGGCACCGCGACTCCGTCCTCGCCGAGTTGCGCGACGAGATGAAGTCCGCCGCTGCGGCGCTCGACTTCGAGCGCGCCGCACGCCTGCGCGACCAGCTCGCCGCCGTCGAACGCGCCGCCTGGGGCGAACCGCAGCGCGTCGTCGAGGTCTCGGACGTGGACCGGGACGTCGTCGGCCTGCACCGCGACGGCCCCGTCGCGCTCGCCGTCGTCCTCGAGATCCGCGCCGGCCGCCTCGTCGCCGTCCGCGACTACCCGCTCGCCGACCTCGAGATCCCCGACCCCGAACTGCTCGCCGGCCTCCTCGCCCAACGCTACGCCGCCGCCTCGACCCCGCCCGACGAGATCCTCCTGCCCTTCCCCGCCCCCGCTTCGGACGTGCTCGAGGCGTTCCTTTCCGCCCGCCGCGGCCGCCGCGTCCGGGTGCTGGTCCCGCGGCGCGGCCGCGGCCGCCGCCTCTTGGCGCTCGCCCGCGAGAACGCCGAGCAGCGCTTCCTCCTCGACGCCCGCGACCGGCAGAGCGCCGCCGCCCAGGTCGAGG
>JAAZOP010000430.1 GCA_012797735.1 Myxococcales bacterium | reverse complement strand
GCCGGCGTCGTCACCGGCGTCGTCGCCGGCGTCGTCGCCGCCGCACGTCTCATCGATTTCCCCGTCGCAGTCGCCATCGATCCCGTCGCCGCAGAGTTCCTCGCCCGGCGGGGCGCCGCCGGTGCAGGCGCAATCCGGCAGGTCGTCGATCGCCTCGTTGCAGTCGTCATCGATCCCGTTGCACGTCTCGGGTCCGGGGGCGGCGCCGCCGGCGCAGGCGCAGGCGGGGCCGAGGCCGTCGTCGGGTCCGTTCCAGCAGTCGTCGTCGCGGCCGTTGCAGGTCTCGAAGGCGGTCGGGACGCAGCCGCCGGTGTCGGCGATCGCCTGCGCCACGAGGTCGGCGTAGGCGGCCACGGCGGTGAAGTTGGAGGCGCCGCTGCACACGCCGACCAGCGCCTGGCTGGCCACTCCCACCAGCACGCCCTCGAACAGCGAGGGGCCGCCGGAGTCGCCGGAGCAGACGCGGTTGTCGGTGGTGGCGTAGGACAGGCGGCCGAACGACGAGACGTAGCCGTCGCGGCGGTACTTGACCCCCGAGGAGGAGTCGTCGCCGGGGACCGACTGCCCGTAGCCGACGGAGGTGACGATCGAGCGGAGGGCGAAGCCGGGCCAGGGGACGAAGGCCCAGCGGATGCGTCCCTGGGTGAAGTCGCGGTCGAGCAGCAGGACGCCGATGTCGCCCTCGTCGTAGCCGTCGCCGGGCGTGGTGCGGGTCTCGACGACGCCGTAGTCGTCGGTGAAGCCGTGCCAGCCGGGACCGACCATCACGTGCCAGCCGTCCGCCGGCGCGTGCGCGGGGAGGCAGTGCTTGGCGCTGACCACCACGCGCGGCGCGACCACCGTGCCGGTGCAGGCGAAGCCCCAGTCGTGGAAGAGGTAGACGACCGGGTCCATGCCGGGCTCGAGCGTCCCATCGACGATCGGGCGGCGGTCGGTCGAAACCGGCTCGGCGGAGCACGCGGCGAGGACGAGAAGGACGGCGCAGGACGGGGCGCGAGGACGCATCGTGGTGGTTTCCTCCCTTCCCCCCGGCGGACGGACGGGCCGGAGCGCCGGGAGCGGTCAGCGCCGCCGGCGCCGCAGGGCGAGGAGGGCGCCGAGGCCGGCGAGGAGCGGGAACGCGGCGGGGCCCGGGGGCGCGGCGGCGCGGCAGCCGCACCCTTCATCGACCCAGACGTAGATCACGTCGGGCTGTCCGTCGGCGGGGGCGTCGGCCCCGCCGTCCGCCTCGGCCTCGGCGGGGGCGTCGGCGGGGCCGTCGGGTTCGGCGTCGGGCTCGGCGTCGGCGCCGGCATCGGCATCGGCATCGGCGTCGGCGTCCGCATCGGCGTCGGGGCCGGGCGGGTCGAGACGCGTGAGGCGGATGGCGTCGTAGGCGATGCGGAGCCGCAGGCTGTACGACTCGCCGGTGTTGTCGCGCAGGTGCACGAACTGTCCGCCGCCGGCGGCGAAGTTGAACTCGCCCAGCGGCAGCCAGTCGTCGGCGACGGAGGCCTGGTCGACGACGACGGTGTCGGTGGTGCCGGCGTGGAGGATGTCGTAGGGGGCGGCGTGGGACTGGGCGTAGTCGGGGTCCATGTACGCCTCGACGCGGTATCGGCCCGCCTCGACGAACTCGAGGTGCCAGGTCTGCTGGTTGTCGGGGCTGGGGTCGCTCCAGGCGTGGGTCCACCACAGGGAGCCGCCCCAGCCGCCGTCGGTGGCGTGGAACCAGGAGTCGCTCCCGCCGACCCGCTCCGCGCACACCTCGGTGTCGTCGACGATCCGGCCCTCGGGCGGGATCGGCTCGCAGATCGGGCAGTCGCCGGGGCAGGAGGCGTGGGTTTCGTCGCCGGTGCAGCGGCCGTCGCCGCAGACCGGGGTGGCGTTGGTGAAGGCGGCGAGGGCGGCGAGGTCGCCGTTGAAGACGTCGCGGTCGACGTCGCCGGAGATGCCGGGGACGCCGGGGGCGACGTCGTACTGCCAGAAGACCCAGTCGGACCAGGCGTCGGGGATGGTGGGGCAGGTGACGTCCCAGTGGGCGGCCCAGAGGATGAGGTCGCTGACGGCGGTGGAGTTGCAGACCGAGCCGCTCCAGAAGCCGATGCTGGTGTAGATCACCGGCTTGCGCCCGGTCACCTCCTCGACGCGATCGGCCCAGGCGCGGATGCCGTTGGTGATGCCGGTGCAGCCGACGCCGTCGGTCTGCTCGACATCGATCATCGGGGGCAGGTCGCCGGGTTCGAGGGTGCCCATGACGGAGAGGAAGTGGTCGGCCTGGGCGCGTCCGTCCATCGAGGGGCGGAAGTAGTGGTAGGCGCCGCGGGCGATGCCGACGCGCCGGGATTCGGACCAGTTGCGGGCGAACTGGTCGTCGACGTACCCGGTGCCCTCGCTGGCCTTGAAATAGGCGAAGGCGATCCCGGAGGTGGCGATCTGGTCCCAGTTCACGGCGCCCTGCCAGTGGGAGATGTCGATCCCCTCCAGGGTCGGACCGTCGGCGCAGACGCGCGCGGCGAAGGAAACCTCGCCGATCGTGACGCCGGGGTGTTCGACCGGCCGGGGGTCGTCCGTGCAGCCGGCCGGGGCGGCGAGCGCGAGCAGCGCGGCGGGCAGCAGCGGCAGGCGGTCGTGGTGCGCGTTCATCCTCCCACCTCCTTCCGTCCCTCGTGCGGGACGGCGATCGGGCGCTTCCACGGGAAGGGTGTACCGGCGGCGGGCGCGCGTCAACCGGGCTGGAAGGCATCGAGCTTGCGGCGGTCGAGGGTGGCGGGGCGGGCGCGGGTGCGGGCCCATTCGCGGAGCGCCTGGATCCGGTCCTCGTAGGTCGTCGCCAGCGGCACCGTCTCGGCGGCGGCGGCGAGCAGGTCGGCCTGTTGCAGGTCGCGGCCGGCGGAGAAGGCGGCGTAGAGCGCGGACAGCACGACCTGCTCCAGCTCGCTGCCGGAGAACCGGTCGGTCCGGCGGGCCAGCGCGTCGAGGTCGAACTTCGCCGGGTCGCGGCCGCGGGCGGCGAGGTGGATACGGGCGATCTCGGCGCGTTCGTGGACGTTGGGCAGGTCGAAGAAGAAGATCTCGTCGAAGCGGCCCTTGCGCGGCAGTTCGGGCGGCAGCGCCTCGACCTCGTTGGCCGTGGCGACGACGAACACGGGCTCGCGCTTCTCCTGGAGCCAGGTGACAAAGCCGCCCAGCAGGCGGCGTGCGCCGGCGGCCTCGGTGCCGAACCCCTTCTCGATCTCATCGACCCACAGCACGACCGGCGCCATCGCCTCGGCGATGCGGATCGCCTGGCGCAGGAGCGCCTCGGGGTAGGGGTGTCCGACGATCAGGCCGAGGTCGAGGCGGACTTCGGGGAGGCTCCAGAAGCGGGCGATGGCCTTGGCGGCGAGCGACTTGCCGCAGCCCTGGACGCCCATCAGGAGGAGGCCGCGGGGCGGGGGGAGGCCGAAGTCGCGGGCGCCGCGGGAGAAGGCGAGGCGGCGCTCGTCGAGCCAGCGTTTCAGTTCGTCCAGCCCGCCGACGCGCTCCAGCGGCACCTCCTCGGCGACGATCTCCATCCCCTCGGCGCGCCCGAAGCGCCAGCCTTTCTCGCGCAGGACGACGGCGGGGCCGGGGACGGCGCCGCCGGCGGAGCGGACGGCCTTGCGCACGACCCAGCGCGCCTCGGCCAGCGTCAGGCCGCGCAGGGCGTCGCCGACGGCGGCGAGGGCGGCGGGGTCGGGGGCGAGCTTGAGGGCGGCGAGCGTCTCGGCGGCGACGGCGGCGAGGGCGGCGGGGTCGGGCAGCGGCAGCGAGAGCACGACGAGGTCGTGCTCCAGCTCGGGAGGGACGCGGAAGAGGGGGGAGACGAGGATCAGGCGGCGGCCGGGCGGGGCGGCGGCGACGAAGGCGCGGATCGCGCGGGCCACGGCGGGGTGGTCGAGGAACGGGTGGACGTCGGCGAGCAGCAGCACCTGCGGTCCGGTCGCCTCGCGCAGCGCGCGCAGCTCCGCCGCCACCGCCTCGGCCGGCGGGACGCCCGGGGCGTCGAGCAGCGACCAGGTGCGGACGGGGACGCCGAGCTCGCGGGCGATGGCGGCGACGGCGGCGACGAGGCGGGCCTCCTCGTGCGTCTCGCAGCAGACCACCGGGCAGCCGGCGTGGAGCACCTCGCGGACGGGACCGTCGAATGCGTCGCCCACGTTCAGCGTTCCTCCTGGACCGTCACGCGGACCACCTCCTGGAACGAGGTGATGCCGGCGGCGAGCTTGTGGACGGCGACCTCGCGCAGCGAGCGCATGCCGTCGTTGCGGGCCTGGCGGGCGATCGAGGCGGCGTCGGAGCGGTCGGCGACGAGCTTGCGGACGCCGTCGGTCATCTCGAGCACCTCGTAGATGCCGGTGCGGCCGAACAGGCCGGTGCCGCGGCAGCGGGGGCAGCCGGTGCCGCGCGCGACCTTGAGCTCCGGGGGGCGCCCGCCGCGCATCGGGATCTCGAGCAGGGCGACCTGGTCCGGCGTGAGCATCTCCTCGACCTTGCAGTTCTGGCACACCTTGCGGACGAGGCGCTGGGCGACGACGCCGGTGAGGGTCGAGTTGATCAGGTAGCGATCGACGCCCAGTTCCATGAGGCGGGTGACGGTGGACGGGGAGTCGTTGGTGTGGAGGGTGGAGAAGACGAGGTGGCCGGTGAGGGCGGCCTGGACGGCGTATTCGGCGGTCTCGGCGTCGCGGATCTCGCCGACCATGATGATGTCGGGGTCCTGGCGCAGGAAGGTGCGGAGCATCGTGGCGAAGGTGACATCGATCTTCGGCTGCACCGCCACCTGGTTGAACTCCTCGACGACCATCTCGATCGGGTCCTCGATCGTGACGATGTTGACCTCCGGCGTGCAGAGGGCGCGCAGCGAGGAGTAGAGGGTGGTGGTCTTGCCGGAGCCGGTGGGGCCGGTGACGAGGATCAGGCCGTTCGGGCGGGCGATGAAGCGCTGGTAGGCCTCGAGCTCCTCGGGGTACATGCCGAGGTCGGCGAGGTCGCCCAGGATCTGTTCCGGGTCGAAGATGCGTATCACGACCTTCTCGCCGAAGGCGACGGGAAGGGTGGAGACGCGCATCTCCACCTCGCGGGTCTCGCCGCCGCCGGGGCCGCCGCCGGCGGCGGTCTTGATCCGGCCGTCCTGCGGCTTGCGACGCTCGGCGACGTCCATCCGCGCCATCATCTTGAAGCGCGAGACGATCGCGCCGTGGACCACCTTCGGCACGCGGTACACCTCGTGCAGCACGCCATCGATCCGCATCCGCACCACGCTCGCCTCGCGCCGCGGCTCGAGGTGGATGTCGCTGGCCCGGTTGTCGAACGCGTAGTGCAGCAGATACTCGACGGCGTTGACGATGTGCCGGTCGGTGGCCTCGATCTCGTCGACCCGCTTGAGGCGGAAGTACTGCTCGAGGTTGCCGAGATCGACGCCGGCGTGGAAGGGGGCGCCGCCCCGCACCTGCTCCTCGGCGGCGCTGACCGACTTCTGGAAGCCGTAGACCTCGGTGATGATCTTCTGGATCGCCCGCCGGCTGGCCATCACGGCCTGGACCTTCCGCCCGGTGATGCGCTGCAGCTCGTCGATCAGCGCCTCGTCGAGCGGGTCGGCCATGGCGATGCGGATCGTGCCGTCGCCCGACTCGAGCGGCACGACGGAGTGGCGGCGGGCGAACGGGCGGGAGACGGTGGAGGTGATCAGGTCGGGGGACAACTTGAGCGGGTCGATGTGGACGAACGGGAGGCCCATCATCCGCGCCTGGACCTCGACCACGCGCTCCTCGTCGAGGTGGTCCGACGGGTCGGAGGCGAGCGGGAAGTGGAACGACGCGATCACCTCGGCGTCGGTCGGCTCGCGCACCTCCTCGCCCGGCAGGCGGGCCGCGAGGCGCTGGCGCTGGAGGTGGGCGCGCTGGGCGGCGGCCTTCGCCGCGATCTCGTCGCGGTGGACGGGCTTGAGCAGTCCGAGGTCGACGAGCGCGGCGAGCAGTTCGGAGAGCGTCGGGACGCGGGGGACGGCCGCGGGGTTCGTCGGTGACGTCATCGATCCTCCGCCGGAGAGAATCCGGTCCTGCGGGCGATCCTGGCCGACCGGCGCCCGACCGTCAACCTCCGGCTGCCGGGCGAGCGGCGCGGGACGAAACGGCCTCCGGCGGTTGCCAACCGCGCTCCGCGTGCTTACGAGGGGTGCCACGAAAGGGAGGTGACCGATGCTGAGCCAGAAGATGCAGGATGCCCTCAACGCCCAGATCCAGGCCGAGGCCTATTCCGCCTGGTTGTACCTCGGGATGGCGGCCCATGCCGAGCAGCTCAACCTGAAGGGGATGGCCCACTGGCTGCGCGTGCAGCACCAGGAGGAGCTGGGCCACGCCTACAAGCTGTTCGACTTCGTCCACGAGCGGGGCGGCCGGGTGGCGCTCCGGACGCTCGAGGCGCCCCCGGCCGAGTACGGGACGCCGCTGCAGCTCTTCGAGCAGGTGTACAAGCACGAGCAGCACGTGACGAGCCTGATCCACAAGCTGTACGAGACGGCGGTGGCGGAGAAGGACCTGGCGACCCAGGTGTTCCTGAACTGGTTCGTGACGGAGCAGGTCGAGGAGGAGGCGAGCGCCCTGGAGATCGTCGAGAAGCTGAAGATGATCCCCGAGAAGTCCGGCGCGATCTTCCAGCTCGACAAGGAACTCGGGAAGCGGGGCCGGGACTGACCGGGGCCGTCTACGGGCGGGTGTCGCTCGGGTAGCGTTCCAGCGCCCATTCGGTCCAGATCGCGTCGTCGATCCCGCCCGCCGCGGTGATCTGCCGGTAGAGGCGGGCGGCGGCGGTCTCCTCGCGGCGCAGGGCGGCGTCGTCGAAATCGACGCGGTACAGCCCGAACCGCTCGCCGAACCCGTACGCCCACTCGAAGTTGTCCGTCAGCGACCAGTGCAGGTACCCGCGGAGGTCGATCCCCTCGGCGATCGCCGCGCCGACCGCGCGGACGTGTTCGAGCAGGTAGAACGGGCGCTGGGTGTCGCCGGAGTCGGAGCAGCCGTTCTCGGTGACGTACAGGGGCAGTCCCCAGCGCGTGTAGCGGCGCAGCGTGGCCAGGAAGCTGCCGGCATCGATCTCGCGCCCCATCTCGTTGTGGGGGAGCCGCGGGTCGTAGCGCGCGACATCGATCAGCGGGAGGCCGTGGAGGGGGGCGATCGAGCGGAACGCGCCGGCCTCGGCGCGCCCCGGGCCGTAGTAGTTGATGCCGATCCAGTCCAGCGTGCCCGCCAGCTCGGGGAAGGTCCCCTCGGGCGGCGTGGTGTCGGCGTCGTCGAAGTCGCCGTCCATGTTGGCGTCGAGCCGCCCGGAGGTCCACGCCTCGGGGAAGACGTCGTTGACGATGTACTCGATGCGTTCCGAGGCGAACACGTCGTCGGGATCGGCCGGGTTCTTCGGGGGGAAGAGGCTGGCGACGGCGGCGTTGCCGACGAGGGCCGGGACGGTGTCGCCGTCGGCGTCGGCGACGTCCAGCTCACGGATCGTGGCCGCCGCGCGGGCGTGGGCGAAGATGAAGTGCATCCCCGCGCGCTGCGCGCCGTCCAGGTCGAGGATGCCGCCCGGCGGATGGTCGCCCGACAGGTAGCCGGCCGACATCACGGAGAACGGCTCGTTGAGCGGGATCCACTGGTCGACGTCGCCGGCCAGCGCGGGCACCACGTGCCGCGCGAAGGCCTCGAACGCCGCCTCGAACCCGTCGTCCGCCGCCCGCAGCAGATCGACGTCCCGGGCCCGCGACTGGACCCACGGCGGCACGACCCAGTGGTACAGGGTGACGAAGACCTGCAGACCGCGGGCGCGCGCGGCGCGGACGACGGCGACGTAGTGGTCGAGCGCCTCGTCGTCCCAGACGCCCCGCTCGGGCTCGATCCGCGCCCACTCGACGCCGATCCGGACCGCGTTGTGGCCCAGCGACACGGCCCGGTCGAAATCCTCCTCGTAGAGATCCCAGAAGCCCGCGCCGCGGCCCGAGGTCTGGTGATCGACGATGTGCAGGTCGTCCTCCCACTCGGACCAGTTGCTGGCGACCGTGCCGCCGTCCGGCGCCGCCCGCCCCTCGACCTGGTAGGCCGCCGACGCCGTGCCCCACAGGAAGCCGTCGGGAAACCGGACATCGACCGGGCCGTCGGGCCACAGCGGGGCGTCGTCCGCCGCCACGTCCTCGCCGCCGCCGTCGTCCCCGTCGGCGTCGGCATCCGCGCCGTCCCCGGCGTCGGGGATGTCGTCGCCGGCGTCGGCGGCGGAGTCGTCGTCCGAGCAGCCGGCGAGCAGGAGCGCCGGCAGGAGAAGGGCGAGCGGGGCGCGGGGGTGGAACATGGGCACCTCCGCCGCTCATGCTATAGTCCGGCGGCCCGGCGGGGAAGGGCGTTGCGCGGGTGCGGGGGCCGGCGCGAGGGGAGAGGGCGATGCGGCATCGAGAGCACGGGGGGGTGCGGGCGGAGCGCGGCGGGGTGTCCCGGCGCGCGGCCGCGCTGCTGGTTGCGGCGGCAGCCGGCGCGGCCACGGCGCTGGTCGCCTGGCCGGCCGGCTGCGACGACGACTCGAACGGGACGACGCCGGAGCGCCCGCCGTGCGGCGTGAGCGACCCGGCGACGG
>JAAZOP010000429.1 GCA_012797735.1 Myxococcales bacterium | reverse complement strand
TGGCGAGGATCTCGTCGCAGGAGACCTCGCCGTCGCGGTCGGTGTCGAGGTTCGGGGCGTCGTGGCGGCCGTCGGCGCGGAGGAGGACGAAGGTCGAGCCGGTCTCCGGGATGTCGAAGACCGGGATGTTCTCGCGGACGAGGTCGGTCGGGAGGGGGGCGCCGCCGACCAGGACGTCGCTGTCGAGGATCTGGTATTCGATCGACGGCTCGACCGTGCCGCGGACCAGGCGGCTGCTCCAGGCGGTGCCGCGCAGGAGATCGACCGTGCGGTACGCGGTGTAGGCCTCGCCTTCGATCAGGTCTTCGGGGTGCGAATCGACGGTGAGCGTGACGCCGGGGTGGACGTCGCCGTCGTCGTCCACGACGTGTTCCCATCCTTCGACGCAACTCGCGGCGGAGGCGGTGCAGCCGGGACGCCAACGGGGCAGCGGGTCGCGGGCGCCGACGCTCTCGTCGGCGCCGAAGACGACGACGAGTTCGTCGGCCGCGTAGGACGAACAGGCGGTGACACCGCCGAGCACGGCGGCGCCCGGGTAGTCGATCGCGGGCCACTGCGCGCTTAGGCGCGGCCCGACGGCGAGCTGCATGCCGACCCTGGAGGCGCAGTCGGGGTCGATCGCGGCTTCGACGAGCGGCATCTGGAGGCGGCAGACGTTGAAGGTGTGCCGGACGGAGGTGCCGGTCTGCTCGTGGACGCGGACGCGGAGCGTGATCACGGAGACGCCGTAGTAGCGGTCGGGGCAGAGGTGGACGATGCCGCCGCCGGGGGTTTCCATGTAGACCGCGATCCAGGCGCGGGCGGCCCAGGTGCCGAGGAGGTCGAGCGGTTCGCCGGTGGCGGGGCAGGTGCCGGCGGCCGCGTCGTCGGCCGCGTCGGCGGCGGCGTCGGTCGCGTCGGCGGCGCCGGTGCGGTCGTCGCCGCAGGCGAGCGTCCCGGCGACGCCGGCCCACCACAACGCGAGCCGTGCCTTCTGCAGCCACTCGCTCCCCGATGCTTCCCAAGAACCACGGCAGATCGCTTTTTTGCCTCGGCGCACGGCGCGACGTTAGCATCGGCGGCGACGGGAGGCCAGAGACGAACGGGCCCGCGGGTCCCGTCGGCGCGGAGATCGGGCCCTGGGAACGGGAAGCGGGATGGACGGGAGACGGGCGAGATGCTGGCGGGCGGCGGCGGCGCTGCTGGTCGCCGGTTGCGCCGGCGGGTACGACACGCAGACCGCGGTGCGCAACGCGGTGGACGAGTTCCACGACGGGTTCCGCTGGGGCGCGATGGGCTCGATGTTGCCCCACGTGCGGCCGGAGGACCAGGAGGCGTTCACCGCGGACTACCAGGAGCGGATGGACGGGGTGGCGATCGCGGACTACGAGATCCGGCGGGTGCAGATCGCGGACGACGGGGATTCGGCGAAGGTCTGGGTCCATTTCTCGTGGTATCGACCGGACGAGATGGTCGTCCACGAGGCCCAGGTGGTGGAGGAGTGGTTCGACGCGGGGGGTGCCTGGTGCCGGGGGGAGGTGGTGGTCGAGCGCGGGGAGCTGCCGTAGCCGGGGTCAGCAGCCGCCGGGCAGGTGGAGATCCTGGGTCCAGCCCTCGATCTCGGGGAAGTCGTCGAGCAGGGCGCAGGCGCGGGCGTACTCGTCGGGGTCGAGCGGCCGGCCGAGGATGGGATCGGCGAGGGCGGCGCCGGCGGGGAAGTACTGGCCCATCAGCGACACGGCGGTGCCGGGCGGCAGGTGGCCGGCGATCCATTCGAGGACGCGGCGGGTCCCGGCGAGGCCGTCGGGCAGGACGAGGTGCCGGACGATCAGGCCGCGGACCGCGACGCCGTCGTCGTCCAGGGCGAGGCGGCCGACCTGGCGGGACATCTCGGCGAGGGCGGCGGTGGCGGTGCTCCAGTAGTCGGGGACGCCCGAGCAGCGTTCGGCGGACGCGTCGTCGCCGTACTTGAGGTCGGGGAGGTAGATATCGACAACGCCGTCGAGGAGGCGGAGGGTCTCGACCTTCTCCCAGCCGGACGAGTTCCAGACGATGGGAAGGTCGAGACCGGCGCGGCGGGCGAGGGTGACGGCGGCGAGGATCTGCGGGGTCCAGTGGGTGGGGGTGACGAAGTTGATGTTGTGGGCGCCGCGGCGCTGGAGCCGGAGCATGGCGGCGGCGAGGCCGGCGGGGGTGGTCGGTTCGCCGTGTCCGAGGTGGCTGATCGGCCAGTTCTGGCAGAAACGGCAATCGAGGGAACAGCGGGAGAGGAAGATCGTGCCGGAACCGCGGCGGCCGGAGAGGGGCGGTTCCTCGCCGCGATGGAGGTTGGCGGAGGCGACGACGGGCTGCCAGCCGGAGCGGCAGTGTCCGGAGGTCTCGACGCGCCGGTCGGTGCCGCAGTTCCAGGGGCAGACGCGGCAGGGGCGAAGCATCCCGTACGCCCGGCGCGTCCGATCGCGCAACTCGGCCGGCGTGATCCGCGGTCGCACGGTTCGCCCCTACGGCGTGTCGCCCCGTTCGTCAAGCGGTCCGCGCGGGGAGACGAGAGCGCGACCGTGATCGACCGTGCACCGAGGTCGGCGCACGCGGCGGGCGGGGGCGCAGAAGGCGAGCGGCGGCAGCAGCGCGAAACGCTTTGACGTCGGGCGACATGTGGGGTAGTTTCGGCGGCCCCGCGCGCCTTGGGCGGCGCAACTGCGGGAAAAGACGAGGGACGGGACGATGAAGAAGTACGAGACGGCGGCGCTGCGCAACATCGGTCTGGTGGGTCACGCGGGTACCGGCAAGACGGCGCTCGGGGAGATGCTGCTCCTGGCGATGAAGGTGACGTCGAAGCTGGGCAAGACGGCGGACCAGACTTCGACCTTCGACTACGAGCCGGAGGAGATCAAGCGGGAATCCAGCATCTCGCCGGCGATCGCGGGCGGGGAGTGGAAGAAGGCCCGCGTGACGGTGATCGACACGCCCGGAGACGCGAACTTCTTCCTCGACACGCACAACTGCATGACGGTGATCGACACGGCGGTGGTGGTGGTGTCGGCGGTGGACGGCGTGCAGGTGCAGACGGACAAGGCCTGGAGCATCGCGGAGGAACTGGCGCTGCCGCGGGTGGTGTTCGTGAACAAGATGGACCGCGAGCGCGCCGATTTCGACGCGGCGGTGGACGACCTGCGGAAGAACCTGTCGGACAAGATCGTGGCGGTGCAGGTGCCGATCGGGAGCGAGGACAAGTTCGAGGGGATGGTCGATCTGCTGTCGGGGAAGGCGTACCGGTTCGCGAAGGACGGTTCGGGTTCGTTCCAGGTGGTGGACGTGCCCGCAGAGCTGAAGGACCGGGTGGCGGAGGCGCGGGAGAAGCTGATCGACGGGATCGCGGCGAGCGACGACGCGTTGACGGAGAAGTACCTGGAGCAGGGGACGCTGTCCGAGGAGGAGGCGCTCCAGGGGTTGCGCAAGGGGATCGTCGCCGGGACGTTCGTGCCGGCGTTGTGCGGGGCTTCGACACTGGCGATCGGCGCCGCCCCGCTGCTGGACCTGGTGATCGGCTCGTGTCCGTCGCCGGTCGACCGCCCGCCCCGGAAGGTGAAGCGTCCGGGGAGCGAGGAGGTCCTGGAGCGGGCGGCGGACCCGGCCGCACCGTTCTGCGGGCAGGTGTTCAAGACGCTGGTCGACCAGTTCACGGGGCGGATGACGCTGCTGCGCGTCTGGTCCGGGACGCTCAAGACGGAGACCGGTTTCTACAACGTGACGCGCGGGGTGCGGGAGCGGTTCAACGCGATCCTGTGGCTGCAAGGGAAGAAGCAGGAGAGCGGGACGGAGGCGGGGCCGGGCGAGATCGTCGCGGTGGCGAAGCTCAAGGAGACGATGACGGGCGACTCGCTGGCCGAGGAGAAGGACCAGGTGGTCTTCCCGCCGCTGCCGGCGGTGGTGCCGGCGATCACGTTCGCGCTCCGGCCGAAGACGAAGAACGACGAGGACAAGATCGGGCAGGCGCTGCCCCGGCTGCTGGAGGAGGACTCGACGCTGCAGGTCTCGCACGACACCGAGGCGAAGGAGATCCTGCTCTCCGGGATGGGGCAGGTGCACATCGAGGTGACGGTGGAGAAGCTGCGGCGGAAGTTCGGGGTGGAGGTCGACCTCCTGCCGCCGAAGATCCCGTACCGCGAGACGATCAAGGGTCGGGCGCAGAACGTGGAGGGAAAGCACAAGAAGCAGACGGGGGGGCGCGGGCAGTTCGGCGTGGCGTACCTGAACATGGAGCCGCTGCCGCGGGGGTCGGGGTTCGAGTTCGTGGACCAGATCGTCGGCGGGGCGATTCCGCGGCAGTGGATCCCGTCGGTCGAGAAGGGGATCGTGGCGGCGGCCAAGCACGGCCCGTTGGCCGGGTTCCCGGTGGTCGATTTCCGGGTGACGGTGATCGACGGCAAGTACCACGACGTCGACTCGTCCGACATGAGTTTCCAACTCGCCGGGTCGAAGGGGTTCAAGGCGGCGATCAAGCAGTGCAAGCCGACGCTGCTCGAGCCGATCATGAACGTGGAGATCGTGTGTCCGGACGAGTGCATGGGGGACGTGATGGGGGACATCAACCAGCGGCGGGGACGGGTGCTGGGGATGGATTCCAAGGGGCGGATGCAGGTGATCAAGGCGCAGGCGCCGATGTCCGAGATGCTGCGCTACTCGTCGGATCTGCGGCAGATCACCGGCGGGCGCGGCGCGTTCACGATGGGCTTCTCCCACTACGACGAGGTTCCGGCGCAGCTCCAGGACCGGATCATCCAGGAGAGCGGGCGCAAGGTCGAGGAGGAGGAGGAGGAGTAGCAGTCGCGCTCCGGGAAAGAGCCTCCCCTCCCACGGTTCCCCGTCGTCCGTCTCGTTCCTGGACTCCTTGCCCCTCAGCGTGACCGTTCGATCAGACCGTCCGGGGTTCGCTGGAATCCTTGCCCCCGGGCGTGACCGTTCGGTCACACCGTCCGGGGTTCGACCGAGAGCATTGGTCCACAGCGCGGTGCTCGGGTTCGCGTCAACCCACCGGAATCATGCGGTTCGGCGACTGGCACGCGGCCGGCATCTCCGGGTCACCGGAGTTGGGAGGTGCCGGATGAAGTTCGGAATCGTCGCCGCGTTCGCCGCCGCCGGGATGTTCGCCGAGGGTGCCGTGGCCGACGCCGTGCTGGTCTCGGGCGGGACGGCATCGGCAGCGGCCGTCTCGTTCGGCGGTTCGATCTCGGCTTCGCTGTCGTTCTCCGGCGGGATCGAAGCGGCGCCGGCGGAAGTGACGGTGACACCGGTGCTGGAGGAGCCGGCGACGCCGCGCATCCGGATCCGGCCCTCGTTCGGGTCGGCGGCGACGGTCGCGGCGCCCCCGGCGCCGGTGGTGGTGCAGGGCGCACCGGTGGCGACGCCGCGGATCCGGGTCAGGTCGGGCGTGCGTGCGGTGGCGCCCGCGACGCCGCCGGCACCCGTCGTGGTGCAGGCGGCTCCCGCGGTGGTGGTGGCCCCGGCGCCCCGACCGGCGGTCGTGGTGGCACCCGCTCCGCCGCCCGCCGTCGTGGTGGCCCCGGCACCGGCGCCGGTGATGGTGGCGACGACGTGCGGCTGTTGCGGTTGTGACGGTGGAACGGCGGTTGCCCTGGAGGAGGAGGCGCCCGCGGACGACGACGTGGACCTGATGCTGTTCGGCAACTACCGGTACCTCGAGGGCGGGGACCAGGTCGGTGGCGCGTCGCTCGCCCTGCGCCTGCTGCTCACGGACGAGCTGTCGCTCGAGGCGGGGCTCGGGTACTTGGCAGGGGGCACGAACGACGGTCGTGGTCGCGAGGAGGTGCCGACGTCGTTGAGTCTGCTGTGGTACGTGGCCGGCCGGGATTTCCCGCTGTACCTGGGCGTCGGGGCGGTGGCCGACTGGACGCAGGTCTGGGTGGACGCGGACGGCTGGGACATCGATGGGAACGCCGACCTGTTCCGGCTGGGAGGCCGGGCGGCGGTGGGGGTGGAGTGGTCGTTCCTCGACCTGTTCCTGCTGACGGCGGAGCTGGAGGCGTTCGTGCGGGAGGCGGTGGACGGGGCGACGTGCGACGCGGGTCCGGGGACCCCGGCCTGCACCGAGGTGGGGGTCGCGACGAACGTGGGGCTCGGCCTGCGCTTCTGACCGCGCCTCCGCCGGGCGCGTGGGGGATTCCCGTTCGTCCGATGCAGCCGCGAGCGAGGCTCTCGGGGTCGAGCGGCCCGGAGCCGAAGGGTCGGAGCGTCAGAGGCCCCACGGCGCGCCGCGGACGCAGCGAGCGTGGTGCATGTCGGTCTTGAGGTGGCTGTCGAGGTCGCCCTCGTAGAAGTCGACGTACCATGCGTTGGTGGGGTCGGCGACGGAGGACGAGGACGTCCAGAACGTGGAGATCTCCGTCGCCGGGAACGCCGCCGGGTCGACGGCCGGCGAGAACCGGCCGTAGTCGATGATGCTCCGCAGCTCGTTGCGATCCGGCAGTCGCCAGTCTTCGTACCCACCCCAGGAGAGGCCGTCGCAGTACGCCAGGGCCTCCTGCCAGGTGGGCCAGGAGGCGAAGCCGTCGGCGCAAGCCTCCCCGCTCTGCCCGGCGGCGCAGCCTTGCCAGAGGAGTCCCGTGGCGGTGTCGAACACCACCCGGTCACCGGAAGGAGTGGAGGATTCCCAGCGGCCCCGATCCCACGGTCCGCCACGGACGCAGAGAACGTGGCCCGTGAACGTCGTGCCGCGGTAGTTGAGGCGGCCGGTATCGAAGCTCACGCGCCAGGCGTAGGAGGCGGATTCGGCGTAGGGCGTGGACGACCAGAACCAGTCGGACGGGACCGCCGGGAAGACGGTCGGATCGACGCTGGGCGTCGTCGTTCCGGCATCGACGATGCCGGCCAACTCCTCGATCGCCGGCAGCCGCCAGTCGTCGTGACCGCCCCAGGTCAGCGCCTCGCAGTACGCCACGGCCCCGCTCCAGTTCCGCGCCGTCACGACGCCCGTCGTGCAGTCGCTTCCGCCCAGCGCCGCGGTGCAGCCCTGCCATTCGAGCTGCGTCATCCGGTCGAGCACCACCGGTTCGCCCGCCGCCGGCTCCGAACGCGCGAAGCGCTGCGTGGAGGTGACGCGCAGATCCCATCCGAACTGCGCGTCCTGGCCGTAGAACGCCGCGCCCGGCGGGGGGCAGGCGGTTTCCGCCGAGTCGTCGTAGCACGACGTCTGGCCCGTGTCGGGAAGGACCGGGCCGACCACGAAGTCCACCGGCGTGCACCGGCCACCCGCGCTCTGCTGCACCGTGATCGGGAAGACGCCGGCCGCGACGAACAGGTCGGCGGTCAACGTCGCCACGATGCGGTCGGCCGCCACCGCGGTCGGCGCCAGCGTCCGCTCGGCGGCGCCCGGGTTCCAGACGACGGCGGCGTCCGAGTCGAAGTGCTCGCCGAGGATCTCCACCGTGATGTCGACCGGACACTCGGGCCACGTCCGGGACGGGGCGATCCCCGCGATGCGGTGCCCGATCGCCGCGGCGTGGAAGGTGACGGCGACCAAGCCGGCCGTCGCGGTGAAGTCCTGCGCCGGCGCGTCCGGCGAGGTGCCCAAGGTCGCCGTCACCGCGGTCTGCCCGGAGGCATCCGTCCGCGACGGGTTGGGCGCGACGGTGCCTCCCGTGGTCGAGGACCACGTCACCGGCTGGTCCCAGACCGGGTTCGCGAACCGGTCCTCCACGTACGCGACGAGCGGCGCCGGCAGCGCCTCACCGTACGGCGCGCTCTGCGCGTCGCCGCTCACGATCGTCATCCGCGCGGGCTCGTCCGGCTGCGGGTCCTCGTACACCACCAGCGCCGCCACCTCGGGGAACCCCTCGACCGTCACCGTCACCCACTGCGCGTCGTCCCCCGCCGGCGGTCCCGCGTTGAAGTTCGTCTGCGCCTGCCCGTCCGCCGCGGTCACCGCCGTCGCCGGGCTCGTGCCGCCCGCGGTGCCGGATGCGGCCCCCGGCGTGAAGACCAGCGTCACCCCCGACAGCGGCGCCGCGGACTCGTCCTCCAGCCGCACCACGATCGGCTCCGCGAACGCCTCGCCCACCGTCCCCGTCTGGTCGCCACCGCTCACCAGCACCAGGCGATGCGGCGTACCGCTCGACTCGTGCAGCACGATCGGCGGCACCGTCGTCGTCTCCCCGACTCGCACCTCGAACGGGCTCGACGTCGCCGAGACGTACCCCGGGCGCGACGCGGTCACCGTGTACGTGCCGGGTGGAACGGCGACGATCGACCAGAAACCGGTGCTGTCGGAGTCATCGGTGAGCGACGTGCCGTCGATCACCACCGACACGGCCGAGTGGTCGGTCTCGCCCTCGAGCACCACGTAGCCTTCCACGGTGCCGGTGCCGGCGATGTCGGCGTCGGCGTCCGCCCCATCCGGCGCTCCGTCGTCGCCGCCGCAGGCCGTGACCGGCGCCAGGGCGAGCACCACGATCCAGGGCGTCCACCTGCCGCTTCGCGACGTCATGGTTCATCCTCCCCCGTGACCGGCTACGGCCCGGCCCGGACGCAGAGCGACTCGACGCGGCCAGTGTATCACGATCACGGCGGTCACGATCACGGCGGCCGCGAACGGGCCGGAAGGCGCGTCCGTCGCAGCCCGACGGGGTCGGTCCGGGTCGAGGTCCTGCGCCGGCGGCCAATGCCCCCACCGCAATGGAACGTATGACGAACGGGTGCCGCCCGAGGTTGACGACAGGCGGACGCGCGGCGTACGGTGCCGGTTGATGCCGACCGTGCTGCGCCATGGACGGCTTCGGTTTTTCCTCTTCAGCAACGAGCGGCGGGAGCCGGCGCACATCCATGTGGAAGCGGGCGGCGGCTACGCCAAGTTCTGGCTGCGGCCTGTTTCCCTGGCGTTTTCGATCGGTCTGTCGCCGGGTGAGCTGCGCGATCTGCGTAGGGTGGTGGCGGAGCGCGAGGCACAGTTCGTGGAGGCCTGGAATGGCTACTTCCGTGTCTAGGCAGTCGCCGGCGCTTGCGACGCACGTGCGCGTCGACGACGAACGTCTCGTGGTGACCCTGGCGGACGGACGCGAGGTGTCCGCGCCCCTGGAGTGGTTTCCGCGACTCCGCGACGGCTCGCCCGAGCAGCGTTCGGCGTGGCGGCTGATCGGCGGCGGCATCGGCATTCGCTGGGAGGCGCTCGACGAGGACGTCTCCGTGGCCGGGCTGCTCGAGCCGTGAGCCGCGTCATCCAGTCGGCCGCCACCAGATCGCCCGCCGGCAAGCAACGGAGGGGCCAGGGAGCGGACATGGGGCCGGCCGGCGTGGGGCCGGTCTGTCTTGACAGTCGGCCGGCGGGGACGATGATGGGTTCTCCGCGGCCGGCGGGTCGCGCCGGGCGGCGGAGCAGGGAGGCATGCGATGGCCGATGACCGGGTAATCGACAGTTTCAAGCGGAATGCGACGGAGGAGGTGCGGGCGACGCTGCGGACCTACCGCGGACGGCAGTACATGGACCTGCGCATCTACTATCTGGATGACGCGGGGGAGTACAAGCCGACGAAGAAGGGGATCAACCTGTCCGTGGAGCTGTTGGGGGAATTGACGCGGGTCGTGGGGAACCTGGCGAAGGCGGTCGAGGCGGAGCAGGCGGCGGCCGCGGCGGGTCCGGCGGCCGAGGGGGGCGGTCCGCCGGCGGCGAAGTAGCGGCGCGCGGGGCCCCGTTCCCCCGCTTTTCGGCGGTCTCGCGGCGCGGGTGCCGGGCGTGCACCCGGCGCGAAGCCGCGGGGTTCCGGAGCCGGGTCCGCCGGCCCGCTCGGCAAGCCTCCGCGAGGGCGCTCACTCCTGGGAGCCGCCCGTATCCACGACGATGCGCAGTCCCATCCGGTCGCGCAGCTGGAAGTAGCTCTCGCTGACGGCGAAGAGGATCAGTTCGCGCAGTCGGTCCTTGGTCGGAGCGAGCCAGGACTCGGCGGGGCTGGACTTGACGGTCTTCGAGGCGATGTCGATGTCGTTGCAGGCGATGAACCCGGCGCGATCGGCGGTCAGATCGACCGCGAAGCCCCAGCGCTTGAGATCGAGACCTCCGCTGACGGTGGGGAGGAGGGTGGCCACCTGGTCGCCGAGCTTGTCGGTGGCGACGCGGTCGAGGTGTCGGGAGATGACTTCGATGGCGTCGCTGGCCGGCTGGGCGATGTTCTGGGGGATGGAGAAGGTGGGGATGATGCGGCGGATCGCGGCGAGGAACCAAGTGGAGAGTCCGGTGCCGCTCTGCAGGGTGTGGCGGAGGTAGAAGCCCGGGCGGAGGTAGGCCAGGGCGCGGCCGACGAGGAAGGCGACGACCTTGAGGTCTTCCATCTCGTGCTCGGCCATCTCGCGGATCGTGGGGCCGGCGAGCAGGGCCGGGGGATCGGTGTCGAGCAGGGCGAGGGTGGCGGTGCGGTCGGAGTGGAAGTAGACGACCGGCGGTTCGACGCCGAGATTGCGGGCGACCTCGGCGATGGCCCAGGTCAGGCGTTCGTCCTTCTTCTCCACGTCGAGCTTCTCGGCGTCGGCGAGGCCGAGCGCCTTGAGCTGGCGGGCGTGGCGTTTGAGGTAGGCAGGCTGGATCGTGGCGAAGATGCCGCTGATCAGTTCGTCGAGGGTGGGGTGGTGGACGAAGCGCCGCCAGAGGTCGTCGTTGAGCACTTCCTGCGCGCTGGGCAGCTGTTCCTCGCGGTAGTTCTCGTAGATCGTCTTCTCGGTGTCCTCGGCCAGTCCGAGCGAATGGAGGGCGGCGGAGAAGCACCAGGCCTCGTCCCACTTCTCGCGCGCGGCGTGGATGCGGGCCAGGAGCTGGTAGCTCTCGGCGCGGTAGGGGTTGAGGTCGAGGAGCTGGCGGTGGAGGCGGACGGCCTTGTCGGAGTGGCGGGGGTCGTCGCCGTAGAGGCGGGCGAGGACCTCCATCCAGGGCCGGTTCTCGGGGTCGAGGCGCAGGGCGGTCTCGTAGGCGGAGATGGCGTCGCCGATGTGGTTGAGGCGGTGCTGGCAGATCTCGCCCAGGGAGTGCCAGAGGTTGGCGCGGACGACGACGTCGCCGCCCTTCTCGAGGCGCGAGATCATCTTGCGGTAGGCGCGTTCCAGTTCGCTCCAGTTCTGCTTGTCCGTGAGGATCCGGACCATCTCCTCGAAGACGGACAGGGCTTCGGGATCGTGGTCGAGGGCCAGGTCGAAGTAGGTGACGGCCTCGTCGGTGCGGCCGAGCTTGTCGGCGTTCACGCGGGCGGCGGTCAGGTAGTACTTGGCGAGCATCTTCTTGTCGTCGAGCAGGTCGGCGATGCGGAGGATCGCCTCGACGACGCGCGACCATTGTTCGGTCGCCTGGTAGACGGCGATCAGCTTGTGGAGCAGCGTGCGGTGCTCGGGCTGAATCTCGAGGGCGGCGTTGTAACTCTTGGCGGCCTTGTCGTGGTCGCGGAGCTTCTCGTGGAGAAGGTCGCCGGCGCGGACGAGGAGGTCGAAGCGTTCGGCGTCCGGTGCGCGTTCCATGAGCCGGCGGAGGTCGGCGACGACGTCGGACCAACGGCCGAGTTCCTCCTCGGCGGCGATGCGCAGCTTGAGCGCGTCGCGGTGGCCGGGCTCGATCTTGAGGGCGTCGTCGACGGCGGCGATCACGCCGGCCGGGTCCTTCAGGCCGCGGGCGGCGTCGGCGAGACGCAGGTGGACCTGAACGCGTTCGGCGGGAGGCAGGTCGGCGCCGAAGCGCAGCAGCAGTTCCTGGAACGCGGTCCGCGCCTCGTCGAACCGCTTGAGGTCCAACTTGACCTGGGCGAGCTGTCGCTGGACGATGCCGTTGTCGGGAGTGAGCTGGAGGGCCCGGGTGAAGGCCTTCTCGGCGCGTTCGAGGTCGCCGAGCCGCAGGGCGGCCTCGCCCTGTCGCTGGAACAGCTCGGAGGCGCTCCGGGGGCCGAGGGCGTCGGCCGAGGCGGAGAACTGCTCGTAGATCCGGGCCGCGTCGTTCCAGCGTTCCGCTTCGCGGTACAGCTCGGCGAGCGGTTCGGCGGCCTCGACGTTGGCGGGGTCGAGGGCGAAGGCCTTCTCGTAACATTCGAGGGCCTTGGTGCGGTCGCCGACCTGGCGGCGCCAGATGTGGCCCATGCGGACGTAGAGCTGCGCGCGGGCGCGGGCGCCCTCGGTGGCCTCGATCTCGCGCTGGAGCATGTCGATCGCGGCGGTGTGGTCGCCCTTGTCCAGGTACGCGTCGCGCAGGGCGGCGGCCGCCGCCGCGTTGTTCGGGTCGGCATCGATCGCCGCGCGGTAGGCGGCGAGCGCCGCTTCGTGGTCGTGGAGCTGCCGCTCGGCCAGGTCGCCCAGTTCGACGAGCAGCTTGCCCTTCTCGACGCCGTCGGCGGTCAGCTCGGCGAGCCTGCGCAGTCCGGCCGCGACGCGTTGATGCTGGTCCGTCTTGCGGGCGCAGAGCACGATCTCGCGTTGCACGTCGCGGTCGTCCGGCAACAGTTCGGCGATGCGGTCAAGCACGTCGAGGGCGGGGCCCCAAAGTTCGAGGTTGGTGGTCAGGACGGCGGCCTGCTGGCGGAGCAGATCGAGCTTCGCGGCGCGGTCGACGGCGAGTTCGGCCTGATGCTCGAGAATCTCGACGAGCTGGCTCCAGCGCTTGTCGCTGCGGTAGAGCCGATGGAGGGCGGCGAGGGCGTTGGCGTGGTCGCGGTCGAGGTCGAGGATCTTCTCGTAGGAGGCGATCGCCGCGGGGACGTCCATGAACTCCTCTTCCTGGAGCCCCGCGATCCGCTCGAGGAGCGCGACGGTCTGGCGGGCGGTCGTGGCCAGGGCGAGCTGTCGTTCGAGGATGCCGAGCAGGTCCTTGAACTGGTCGCGGCGGGCGTAGATCCGTTCCAGACCCTTGAGGGCGTCGAGATTGCCGGGTTCGAGTTCGAGGACTTCGCGGAACGCCTCGGCCGCGCCTTCCAGTCGTTCCAGCCGATCCTCGCGGATCTCGGCCAGCGACAGCAGCAACTCGATGCGACGCTTCGGCTCGGTGGTCGCGGCCAACCGCTTCTCGTAGAGGCGGACCAGGTCGTCCCAGCGCTCGTGGCGCGCGTACAGTCGCTCGAGCGCGGCGCCCGCCTGGGCGTGGGTGGCGTCGTCCCGAAGGACTTGCTCGTACAGTTCGATCGCGCGGTCGGGCTGGCTCAGGCGCTCCTCGAAGATCTGGGCGGCCTCGGCCTGACGGTCCCGGCGCGCGCTGGGGAAGGCGGCCACCTCGGCGCGGCGCTCGAGGATCTGGACGAGGTCGGCCCACTGGTGGGCCGAGCGATAGATCCGTTCCATCCCCTCCAGGGCGGCCTCGGAGCGCGGGTCGATCTGGAGCGCCTGCTGGAAGTAGCGGACGGCGAAATCGGGGCGGCCGAGGTGCTCCTGGGACCAGGTGCCGAGGACGGCGCAGAGCCGGACGGCGGTGGCGGGATCCTGGGTCGCCGCGAGGACGCCGCCGACTTCCTGGAGCACGGGACCCCAGGCCTCGGACAGGACGCCGAGCCGTTCGATACGGGGCACGAGGCTCTCGTCGGCGGGGTTCTCCTTGAAGACCTGGAGGACGACCGTCAGCGCCTTGGGGTAGTCGTTGAGGTCGTTCTCGTAGACGCGGGCGGCTTCGAGGAGGGCGTCGCGCTTCTCGGCGTCGGACTTGGCGGTCGCGGCGCGCTCGAGGAGGAGGTCGACGAGTTTCTCGAAGCGGCGCGCCGAACGGTACAGGTCTTCGACGGCGACGCGCGCCAATTCGTCGGCGGGGTCCAGTTCGATCAGCTTGCGGTAGCACTCCTCGGCCTGGTCGAGATCCTGCAGCTCGGCCTCGAAGATGCGGCCCATGCGGAACAAGGTCTGCTTCCTGCGCTCGGGGCCGGCGTCGTCGAGGACGACGTGGAGGGCCTGGAGGACGGGGTCCCAGGCCTTGGCGCCGCGGGCGGTGGCTTCCAGTTCCGCGAACAGCTCGTCGTTGTCGGGTTCGGCCAGGTACTGGTCGGCCCAGTCCTGGACTTCCTCCAGGGTGGCGGGCTTGATCGAAACGCGGCGCTCCTCGGCCTCGCGCGCCTCGCGGTAGGCCGTCTCGAGCTCCTCCATCAACTGGCCGACGGTGGCGAAGCGGGCGGCCGGATCCTTCCGCAGGCAGCGGAGCACAAGATCATCGACGCGTTTGGGGACGGGCTGGCGGCCGCTGCGGGAGGAGGGAGGCGGAGGGTCGGCGGTGAGATGCTTGACGCAGACATCGATCGGCGTCTTGTCGGTGAAGGGGGGCGAGCCGGTGAGGAGTTCGTAGAGCAGCACGCCGACCTGGTAGATGTCGGTCCGCTCGTCGGGGACGGCGCCGCGGATCTGTTCGGGGGCCGCGGCCTTGGGGGTGCCGAACCCGGCAAGCCGTCCGGCCTCGTCCTGGCCGCTGGGACCGCGTCCGGTCAGCCGGTCGGCGCCGGCGCCGACGAGGGCGACGTGGGTGGAGTCGTCGACGGTCCAGAGGATGACGTTCTCGATCTTGACGTCGCCGTGGTTGAGGCCGCGGGCGTGGAGGGCGCCGAGGGCGCCGAGGACGGGCATGATCACGGAGCGAAGCTGGACAAAGGGGGCGGGGCCGTCGGCGATCAGGGAGCGGGCCGTGCGGCCGTCGATCCAGTTGGTCGCGATCCAGGCGAGGCCGTCGGTGTGGCCGAGGTCGAGGATCCGGGGGAGGACCGGGTGTTCGACGCTGCGGAGCAGGCGTTGGGCGGCGAAGTAGCGGTGGAGGGCGACCGGATCGTGCACGTACTCGCGCCGCAGCACGCGCAGGCCGACGGGACCGTCGGGGCCGGCGGCCTTGTAGAACAGGCTGACGCCGCCCGAGCCGATCTGCTGTTCGATGGTGTACGGTCCGACCTTGGTGCCGGCCTCGAGGGTCTCGTCGGGACGGCGAAGGCGGTGCTGGCGCAGCCGCGGATCGGCCGCGGAACCCTTGCGGACCAGCACCACGTCAGCCAGCGCGGCGGTGGCGCCGACTCGCCCGGCCCATTCGAGCAGCCGGCGGACGTACGTCGCCTTGCCGGCCCGCTCGTCCGCGATGCTGGCCGGCGGAACACCCAGGTCGTCCCGCACCAGGGCCTCGAGGTCGGCGAGGCTGAAGAGACGCTCCAACTCACCCTGCAGGATTTCTTGCAGCAGGTCCATGGGCCCTCCAAGCGCGGCGGATTATATCGGCGCCCTTCCGGGATGGGAAGATGCAACCTGCCGCCGGGATTCGCACTTCGGCCGGCGCCTCCCGCGCCGCCGGAAAGCGGCCGTCGCCGTCAAGGGGACGGCGGGCCGGGGTTGTCCGCCGCGAACGCCGCGGCGACATCGAGCACGAGATCGGCGGTCGGGCGGATCGTGCGCACGACCGACGGGCGGCCCGGGACGACGATCTCCACGGAGTGCTCGTCGCCGGAGAGGGGCACGCGGAACTCCGCGCCCACCGGGCGGCCGTCGAAACGCACCTCGGCGCCGGCGGGGGCGCCCGTCACGCGAATCCGCGCCTCGGGAGCGCCCGCCAGGGCGGCTTCGGCCGTTCCGCCGCCGGCGGGGCGTCAGGCGGCGCGACCCGA
>JAAZOP010000428.1 GCA_012797735.1 Myxococcales bacterium | reverse complement strand
GGGATGCGGCGGACGCGGTCGACGTTGCGGACGAGGGGGGGGACGGGGAGCCGGAGCGGATCGGCGATCTGCGGCCGGATCCGGGCTTCGTCGGGATGCCGGCCGGCGAGTCGCGGACGGTGCGGTTGTGGGTCGGCCACCCGCCCGCGACCGGGATCACGCTCGAGGTGGCGGCGGACGACGACGGCGTCGTGTCGGTGCCCGCCGCGCTGACGCTGCCGGCGGACGCGTGGTACGTGGACCTGGAGGTCCGGGGCGAGGCGGTCGGTTCGACGACGATCCGGGTGACGTACGACGTGCGCGAGGCGCAGATCGTGGCGGACGTGGTGACGACGGACGTGACGTGCGCCGGGACGGGCAGCGGCACGCTGGCGCCGGGCGGCGCAGTCCGCGGCGCGGGCGGCCTGGAGGACGCCTCGGTGGCGATGGGGTCGAGGGCGGAGCTGCCGGCGTTCGAGGTGTCGATCGCCTGCGCCGGGGACATCGTGCCGGCGGGCTACACGGCGCTGGGTCCGGCGGTGACGTTCGCGCCGGCGCGCCGGTTCGTGCGCGAGCTGAACTTCACGATTCCGGTGAAGGCGGGGTTGTTGCCGGCGGGCCGGAAGGTCGGCGACGTGGTGATCTTCTGGCGGGACGAGCATGCGCCGGTGCGGCCGGTGCCGATGGCCTCGGTCTGGCTCACCGGGGCGGCCGGCGGGCGCGGCGAGCTGCGCTTCTCCTCCACTCGGCTGGGGACGTTCCAGGCCGCGATCGAGGACGCGGCGGGGACGCGGACGCGGACGCGGCACTACACCTACAAGGGGATCGTGGGCGTCTCGATGGGCGGCGGCGGCACCGCCTCGGTCGGTCTTCGCCATCCCGAGCGCTGGGACTTCATCGCGCCGCTCGGCGGCCCCGCCAACTGGAGCCACATGCTCCACTACGTCGAGCGCTACTATCTCGGGGGGTTCTGCACGGCGAGCCCCGACGACGGGGGCGAGGTGGGCGAACACTGCGCGGTGCCGCCGGCGACGCAGCCGTTCGAGCGCACGCAGGAGTTCGAGAACTGGTACTACCCGGAGGGGCGGGACGGGCAGGGGGGGACGTTCGACCGGGAGGAGTACTGCCAGATCTTCCGGGACATGTCGCTGGCCCTGGGCAACCCGGGCATGTACAACGCGGACTCGGTCTACCTTCCGCCCGGGGTGCCGGAGTCGTGGTGGCGGCAGGCGCCGGAGGAGCGTTGCGCGCACCCGGCGGTGCTGGAGAACTTCTACGACGACGAGTACAACCCGGACGGGTCGTTGCCGGTGATCACGTTCTGCGACGGCGCGGAGGCGCAGCTGTCCGACGGGAGCGGAACCGACCACGGCCGCTGGGACCCCGACGGCGTCAACGACTACCCGCTGGACGTGGGCCTCGCGGTCGACGTGAACGGCAACGGCGTCCGCGACGCGGGCGAGCCGGTGTTGCGCAGCGGGCACGAGCCGTACGACGACGTGGGGGCGGACGGCCTGCCGAACGAGCTGGAGCCCGGGTACGACGCGCTGGACAACCCGGACCCGAACGACGACGACTTCGACTACCAGTTCAACCCGGCGGGCACGGAGGGGAACTGGCGCTGGGACGGTCCCGCGGGGACGGATCCGGGCGAACCGTGGGTCGATGCGGGGCTGGACGGCGTTCCGGGCACGCCGCAGAAGGGGGCGGGGGGCTACGACTACGGGGAGGGGAACGGCGTGTTCGACCAGTCGCCGTACTTCGAGAACTACCTGGCGCACGACGCCTGGACGCTGCTGTCGAACCTCCCCGACGCGGCGCTGGACCGGATCGATGTGCTGGCGGACGCCGGGATCCACGACCTGTTCCCGTTCGTGGCGGGGGAGAACGCGATGCTCGCGGCGCTCCACGCCCGCGGGCGGCCGGTGCGCTTCTACAACGACTTCAGCGCGCTCTACGGCGGCGCGTACCTCGACGAGCAGCTCGACCCGGCGAAGATCGATTTCCTGGCGCTGGGCCGGCACACGATGATCCGCTACGGCAACCCGGACGCGGACGAGGCGGCGCTGGCGCGGGGGGACGGCGGCCACGTCGGCACGGTGACGCAGCTGCTCAACCGGCTCGCCTACGCCACCTTCGCGATGTCGGCCCGCTGGCCGGGCGGGGACCGGACGCGCGTCGCGGCCAGCGGTTCGGGCACGATGATCTCGGCCGACTTCGTCAGTCCGTCCACCGGCCGCGTCTCGCCGTACTCGATGATCCTCCCGCCCGGCTATCACACCGAGGCGTACGCGACGACGCGCTACCCGGTCGTGTTCTTCCTCCACGGCTACGGCCAGGAGCCGCAGGACCTGGTCGCCAGCGCGATCATCTTCCAGAACTGGATGGTCTCGGCGGCGATCCCGGAACCGCTGCGGATGCAGAAGCTGATCATGGTCTTCCCGGACGGCCGGTGTCGTTTCCCCGAGGGGACGCCGGACTACGACCGGGAGTGCATCCGCGGGACGTTCTATGCCGACTCCATCCGCCCCGACGGGCCGCAGATGGAGACGATCCTGTTCGAGCTGATGGACTACATCGACGCGAACTACCGGACGAAGGAGCCCGAGGACATCGTCGAGACGTGGTGAGCGGGCCGGCGGGGCCGGGTCGGCCCGGCGCGCGGGGCGGGCGCGGGCGTGGTCGCGGCTAGTGTCCGCTCCGGCCGCGGGGGAGGACGTTCCACAGGGTGGCCATGAAGACGGCGCCGAGGAGGGCCCAGGGCATCGCCCAGAGCTTCCAGGCCTGCCACCCGTAGTCGGTGGTGATCGCGCCGACGGCGACGCCGGTGACGGCGGCGGCGAGGTACTGCATGCCGTCGAACAGGCCGGCGGCGGTGGCGACGCCCTTGCGGCCGCCGAAGTCCATCGAGGCGGCGCCGCCGACCATGCCGTGGGCGCCGTTGACGAAGAAGCTGAGCAGCGACAGGCAGACCGCGGCGCCCCAGGGGCCGGCGGCGAGGGCGTCCGAGCCGTAGAACAGGCCGAGGCAGGCGAGCATGCCGGCGAACCCGATCACGACGACCGGGGCCCGCCGGCTGCCGAACATCCTGTCGGACATCGCGCCGAAGGCGAAGCCGCCGAGGATCCCGAGCACCGCGATGCCCCAGGCCAGGAACTGCGGGATGAACGCGGTGCCGGTCAGGTTGTACTGGTCGAGGAAGTACATCTTCCACCAGCCGTCGACGGTGCTGCGGCGGACGAGGCCGATCATCATCGAGGCGAGGGCGATCATCCACATGTGCCAGGAGGTGAAGATCTTCCGGATCACCATCCAGGCGGTGACCGTCTGTCCTTCCTCGCCGATCACCGCATCGCCGGTGTCGCGCGTCGGGTAGCCCGCCTCCTCGGGGGTCTCGGTGACCAGGAACAGGTTGAGGAAGAAGAACAGCGCCACCAGGGCCGCGGGGATCCAGAACGCCCAGTGGACCGGGAGGAACGCCGCGATGAACGGCGCGCCGGAGAAGGCCAGGATCAGCCCGAACCGGATGAGGACGCCGAAGATCGCGCTGAACGTCCCCCGCTCGCGGATGTGGAACCACTGCGCGTTGATCTTGACGATCGCCAGCGCGCCGAACGACTGGAAGTAGCCGTTGACGCCCCAGAGGATCGCCATGATCCAGGCCATCGTCCGGGCGTCGTCGGTCCAGGCCAGTTGGGCGGCCTGCACCAGCCGGCGTCCGGACCCGGCCCCCTCCCAGACCGCCGGGACGTCGACGGTCAGGCACAGGGCGCCGAAGACGAGGTTCGCGACCACCACCCCCGCTGCGCCGATCAGGAACGCCTTCCGGCCGCCGATCTTCTCGGCCAGCGGTCCGTTGAGGAACACCGACAGGCCGTAGACCAGCGGCAGGATCGTCTCGAACAGCCCGAGGTCGTTCTTGGTCCAGCCGAACAGCGCCTGCAGTTCGGGCGAGAGCGCCATGAAGTTGTAGCGCGTCATGTAGAACAGGGAGTACAGGACGCCGACGAGCATCCAGTTGCGGAAGCGCCGCATCCGGTATGCCGGATCGCGGAACTCCGCGGGGATCGCGGATTCCTTGGCGGCCATCGTCACCTCCGAGCGCCGCAGCGCGAGGGGGGACCGTACCAGAGGGCTGCCGGCCCCGCAATCGCCCGCCGGGCGGTCGCCCGGCGTTGCAGCCGCGACCCCGTCATGCTACCGATGCCTCCGCGGGGCATGTCGGACCCGCGAAAGGACGGCGCCGGTGTCGGGACACAATCGTTGGGCGAAGATCAAGCACAAGAAGCTGGCGGGCGACGCCCGCAAGTCCAAGGGCTGGAGCAAGTTCCTCAAGGAGATCACGATCGCCGCCCGCACCGGCGGCGGTGACCCCGCCAACAACGCCCGGCTCCGCGCCGCGATCGATCGCGCCCGCGCCGACAACATGCCGCTCGACACGATCCAGCGCGCGATCAAGAAGGGCACCGGCGAGCTGGAAGGCTCGGCGCTGGAGGAGCTGGTCTACGAGGCCTACGGCCCCGGCGGCACGGCGCTGGTGATCGAACTGATGACCGACAACCGGAACCGCGCCGTCGCCGACGTCCGCCACATCCTCGACCGCAACGGCGGCAAGATGGCCTCCCCGGGCTCGGTGACGTACATGTTCAAGAAGCGCGGCACGATCATCTTCGAGGCCGGCACGGTCGACGAGAACGCCCTCCTCGAAGCGGCGCTCGAACTGGGCGCCGAGGACATCCAGACCGAGGCGGAGACGGTCACGGTGTACACCGACCCGGGCAGCTACATCTCCGTCAAGGAGGGGCTGGAGCGGAAGGGCTTCCAGCCGGCGGGGGGCGAGATCGCGATGCTCCCCGACAACACGGTCCCGGTGGCGGGAGAGGCGGCCGACGCGCTGGCCAAGCTCGTCACCAGCCTCGAGGACCACGACGACGTCCAGAACGTCTACGTCAACGCCGACCTCGACGAGGCGGCGCTCGCCCGCGCCGAGAGTTGACGCGCCCTCCTCGCTCCGCTCCCGGGGGGATCCGCGGGTGTCGCGCCTGTGGTATCCTCGCGGTTCCGGAGCAGAGATCATGACGCGACGCATCGCACTTCCCCGGCTCCTTGCGCTCCCGGCCGCGGTCGTCCTCCTGGGCGCCTGCGGCGCGCCGGCCACCGGACCCGCTGCGCCGGCCGCCGGGGAGGATCCGGCGGCGGATCCGCCGGGGCCGCCCGGG
>JAAZOP010000427.1 GCA_012797735.1 Myxococcales bacterium | reverse complement strand
GGGATGCGGCTCGCCGCCTACCGCCCGCACATCCGCAGCGCGGGGTTGGCGCTGCTGCTGGCGCTCGTCGTCGGGCCGCTCACCGTCGTCGCCGCCGGCTTCGCCGCCTGGACCGGACGGCGGGCCGAGCGGGAGCGGGAGCGGGCGGCGCGGCGCGAGCGTCTGGCGTCGCTCGGCGAGCTGGCCGCCACGGTGGCGCACGAGGTGCGCAACCCGCTCGGGGCGATCAAGGGCTACGCGCAGCTCGTGGAGGAGGGGGCCGGCGCGGAGGCGGCGCGGCGGGCGGCGCAGACGATCCACGAGGAGTGCGCGCGGCTGGAGCGGACGGTGAGCGAGGTGCTGGGGTACGCGCGCGACGCGCAGCCGCGGCTCGAGCCGGTGGAGTTGCGGGCGTTCCTGGACGCCGAACTGGGGCGGCTGGCGGCGGAGGCCGCGGCGCGGGAGGTGCGGCTGGTGCGGGACTACGGGGACGAGGCGGTCGCGGTGCGGGCGGACCGCGACCAGCTCGCCCGGGCCCTGGACAACCTGGTGCGGAACGCCCTGGCCGTCTCGCCGCCCGCGGGCCGGGTCGTCGTCGGGTTGCGACCGGAGCGCCGGCAGGTCGAGCTGTTCGTGGCGGACGAGGGGCCCGGGGTGGCGCCGGAGGACCGGGAACGGGTGTTCGAACCGTTCTTCTCGCGCCGGCCGGGCGGAACGGGCCTGGGGCTGGCGTTGGTGCGACGGATCGCGGAAGCGCACGGCGGCTCGGTGCGGGTCGCCGACCGTCCGGCGGGCGGCGCCGAGTTCATGCTGCGTCTGCCGCGGTGACGTCCGGGCGCCGGGCTACCGGGCGGCGGCGCGCGCGCGGCGGAGCGCCCGCAGGGCGCCGGCGGCGTCGACGGCGAGGAACAGGGCCAGGCCGAGCAGCACGAGGCAGGCGATGCCGATCGTCCAGTTGATCTTCGCCCCGCCGAAGGCGGTCCAGGCCTGCCAGCCGAGCGCGGCGACGGTGGTGACGAGCATGAAGCCGCAGGGGAGCAGCGTGTAGAGCGCCGGCTTGCCGCGGGACAGCAGCCAGGCCGTGATCACGATCAGGGCCAGGGCGGCCATCAGCTGGTTCGCCGCGCCGAACACCGGCCAGATCGCGGTCGAGGAGCCGGAGACGAGCAGGGCGGCGGCGAGGCCGACGACGATCGCCGAGGCGAGCCAGCGGTTGCGCAGGATCGGGAGCCGGTCGCCGAGGAGCTCGACGGTGGCGAAGCGGGCGAGGCGCACGGAGGTGTCGAGCGTGGTGAGGACGAAGGCGTTGACCATCACCACGCCGATCACCTTGCCGGTCGCCAGTCCCACCAGCGGCGCGGTGACGCCGCCGTAGCCGGTGCCGAACGCGCCGATCGCGCCTTTGTCCCGGACGAGCGCGGCCACGGCGCCCGCGTCGAGGCCGGCCGCGGAGACCCCGGCGACCATGCAGACCAGGACGAGCACGGCCAGGGCCCCCTCGGCCAGCATCGAGCCGAAGGCGACGGGGAGCCCGTCCGACTCGCGCCGGAGCTGTCGTGCGGTGGTTCCCGAGGCGACCAGGGTATGGAACCCGGAGACGGCGCCGCAGGCGACGAGGATGAACAGCATCGGCCAGATCGGCCCGCTCCCCTGCGAAAACGCCGTCTGGAACGCCGGTTCCCGGATCTCGGGCCGGCCGACGAGCAGGCCGACGATGCCCAGGCCCATCCCGCCGAACAGGATCCAGGACGACAGGTAGTCGCGCGGCTGGAGCAGGATCCAGACGGGGATCGAAGCGGCGAGGACGGAGTAGAGGAGGAAGACCGCGATCCAGGTCCAGCGGGCCGTCTCGCCGGCGCCGAGGTCCACGGGCCACTGGAAGCCGGCCCAGAACAGGGCCGCGCCGGCGACGGCGGCGCCGAGCGTGGCGGGGACGAGCGGCCAGCGCAGCTTGTTGACGAGCAGGCCGAAGACCATCGCGAGCGGGATCAGGCCCAGCGTCGGGATCACGATCGCCGGCTCGGACAGCACGGTCTTGGTCACCGCATCCGCGAACACGGCGATGATCAGCACCAGCGTCAGCCAGACGAACACGAGGAACAGCGTGCGGGCCCGCCGGCCCACCACGTCCGCGGCGACGTCGGCCGTCGAGCGCGCGCCGTGGCGCACCGACAGCATCAGCGACAGGTAGTCGTGCACGCCGCCGATGAACACCACGCCCAGCAGGATCCAGGCCAGCGTGCCGCCCCAACCGAAGGCCGCCACCGCGATCACCGGCCCGATGATCGGGCCGGCCCCGGCGATCGAGGAGAAGTGGTGGCCGAACAGCAGCGGCGGGGCCGAGGGGTAGAAGTCGACGCCGTCGTTCCGCGTCTCCGACGGCGGCGGGCGGCCGTCGTCCGGTTCGACCAGCCGGCGGGCGATGCGGCGTCCCCAGACGAGGTACGCGAGGGCCAACCAGAGCAACGCGCCGAGGAGCAACGCCACGGAAGACATGGCCGGGAGTCTACCACTCCGGCCGGCCGAGGGATCCCCCGCCGGCCGGCGGCGGGCCCGGGAAGGATCCGCCGGACCGCGGCGCGGTGTGCTAGGCTCGGCGGCGATGAACGACTCGCCCCGCGCCCGCGTGCTGGTCGTCGACGACGACCGGGCCCTCCGCCGCCTGGCGCTCGACGTGCTGGCCGTGGCGGGACACGAACTGCTCGAGGCGCCGGACGGCGCACGGGCGCTGGCGTTGCTGCGCGAGCGCCCGGTGGACGTGGTGGTGTCCGACCTGCGGATGCCGGGGCTGGACGGGCTGCAGCTCCTGGCGGCGACGCGCAAGCTGGCCGACCCGCCGGTCGTCGTGCTGCTCACCGCGTTCGGGTCGGTGCCCCAGGCCGTCGAGGCGATGCGGCTCGGGGCGTTCGACTTCCTGGAGAAGCCGCTGCCGAGCCCGGCGACCCTGCGGCGGGTGGTGGAGCGGGCCTGGCGCGAGCGGCGGGCGGCGGCGGCGGGCGGCGGGACGGCCGGGTCCGAGCGCGACCTCGGCCTGGTGGGCGGACCGGCGTTGGAGCCGGTGCGGTCGCTCGTGCGCGCGGTGGCTCCGCGCGACACGACGGTCCTGATCACCGGCGAGAGCGGGACGGGCAAGGAGCTGGTGGCACGGGCGATCCATGCCCTGTCCCGCCGGAGCGCCGGGCCGTTCGTGGCGGTGAACTCGGCGGCGATCCCGGCCGAGCTGGTCGAGGCCGAGCTGTTCGGCCACGAGGCGGGGGCCTTCACCGGCGCGGGGTCGGGGCGGCCGGGCGTGTTCGAGGCGGCGGCGGGCGGCACGGTGTTCCTCGACGAGGTCGGCGACCTGCCGGCCGCGGCGCAGGCCAAGCTGCTGCGCGTGCTCCAGGAGCGCACCGTGACCCGTCTCGGCGCCGTCCGGGCGTTCGAGGTCGATTTCCGGCTGATCGCCGCGACGCATCGGGATCTCGAGGCGCTCGTGCGGCAGGGCCGGTTCCGCGAGGACCTGTACTACCGCGTCGCGGTCCTGCCGCTCGCCCTGCCGCCGTTGCGCGAGCGGCCGGGGGACCTGGAGCCGCTGGTCGCGCACTTCCTGCGGGAGTTGGAGCCGGCGCGGACCGTGCCGGTGTCGCCCGCCGCCTGGGAGCGGTTGCGGGCCCACCGCTGGCCGGGCAACGTACGCGAACTCCGCAACGCGCTCGAACGCGCGCTCGTGCTGTCCGGCGGCGGGCCGATCGAGCCGCAGCACCTGCAGCTCGAGGCGCCGGCGGCCGCGTCGCCGGCCGGGCCGGGCGGCGGCGGCACGACGCTGCGCGACCTGGAGCGCCGCGCGATCCTCGAGGCGCTCGAGGCGACCGGAGGCAACCGCAAGGCGGCCGCCGCGCGGCTCGGCATCAGCCTGCGTACGTTGCAGTATCGGCTCAAGGAGTACGGCTTGGCGGGACGCGGCTGACCTCGCCGGTCGACCCGTTCGGCGGCGGATACCGACCTACGGGGCGAGGCGGCCCAGGCGGACCGTGAACGTGGCACCCCGCCCCGGCTCGCTGCGGACGGTGACGTCGCCGCGGTGGCCCCGGGCGAGGCGGCGGACGAGGGCGAGGCCGAGACCCGCGCCGCGGGTTTCGCGGGTCAATTCGTCGCCCACACGGTAGAACGCCTCGAAGATCCGCCGCTGCTCGGCGACCGGGATCCCCCCGCCGCGGTCCTGCACCTCCAGGCGGGCGGCCTCGGGCGTCGCCGCCAGCCGGACGGTCACGCGGCGGTCCTCGGCATCGCGCGAGTGTTTCCGCGCGTTGTCGAGCAGGTTGACCAGGATCTGGGTCACGGCGTCGGGGTCGAAGCGCCACGGCAACGTGTCGGGCGCCTCGACTTCGAGCGCCAGTCCGGCCTTCTGGAACACGGGGCGCTCCAGGCCGGCCACCTCGCGGACCTTCTCGGCCAGGTCGCCGTCGCGGAAGTCGAGCGGTTTGCCGCGTTCGCGCCGCGAGTAGGCGAGCACGTTCTCCACCAGCCGCGAGAGCCTCTCGCCCTCGCTCACGATCGCCGACTCGTACTCGCCCCGCCGGGTCGCGTCATCGACCCACCCGTCGCGCAGCATCTCGGCGTACATCCGGATCGTGGTCACCGGGGCGCGCAGCTCGTGCGAGACGGCGGAGAGGAAGTCGCTCTTGCGCCGGGCCAGTTCCATCTCGCGGCGCATGGCGAGGAACGCGAACAGGACGGCGACGAGGATCGCGGCGGAGAGGCCGGCGAGGGTCAGCACGACGCGGCGGTCCTCCTCGTCCTCGGCGGCCAGCGTGGGGGAGTCCGGGGCGAGCACGGCGGAGACGGCGGCGACGCCGGGGACGCCTTCGACGGGATGGACGGCCAGCGCCCCGCCGGCGACGGCCTCCGCCGTGAGATGGAACGGGTCGTCCGCGCGCCGGACCTGGAGCAACTCGTCGCGCAGCGCGGCACGCAGGCCGCCCGGGTTCAGCCGGAAGCCCTGGACGCGCACGTCGCCTTCGATGTCGACGGTCCGCACGTAGTAGGTCACACCCTCGGGCGTGCGGAGCGGCTCGAAGGCACCGTAGACGACCGGAACCTCGTCGGTGGCCGGCCGCGGCGTCGAACCCGCGACGGCCGGCGGGAGCGGTGCGGCGGCGGGCGGCGCGATCCCGGCCTCGGGCAAGGCGGCCGCGACGGTGCCCGCATCGCGGTGCGGGCGTGCGACCCGGCCGGCGTCCCGACGCCGGGGGCCGGTGTCCTCCGGCAGGCTTGCAGCGCCGTCGCCCTCGGAGGAGGTGCCGGCGTCCGGGACCGGAGCGGCGCCGGCGTCGGCCGCCGGGATGTCCGGACCTGGGGCGGCGGGCCCGGAGTCGGCGGCTCGATCCGGCGGCGGCGCGGACGGCGACGGTTGCGCCTGCGGCGGCGGGGGCAGGCCGCGCATCCGGTTGAAGTCGGCCTGGAGCCGCTGCTGGGCGTACGGGTCACCCTGGTTGGCCAGGTCGATCGCGTTGGCGATGTCGTTGGCCCGCGTGTTGGTCTCGACGCTCCAGCGCGGGAGCGGGGCGACCTGCGCCCGGGCCTGCGTCGCGGGAACGTCGGACGGCTCCTCGGGCGCGGCGCCTTGCGGTCCGGCGGCCGGTTCGGGCGGCGCCGGCGGACGGAGCGGGGCGGCGGACGGAAGCGTGTTGCCGAAGGCATGCGGGTCGCGGTTCGCC
>JAAZOP010000426.1 GCA_012797735.1 Myxococcales bacterium | reverse complement strand
GGGCGCCGGGGGACGCGGTCGCGACCGGTCGGCCGGCGGCCGGGGACGACGCCGGGGCGTTCATCGGCGCCTCCGGCCCGCGAGGGCGATCAGGGCGAGGAACGCCAGGGCGGCCCGGAGGAGGTCCGGGCGCGGGGCGGCGGTGCGACAGCCGCAGCCGCCCCCGCCGAAGACCTCGAACGGGGGCGCGGCGTCGTCCCACGGGACGTCGCCCGAACCGTCGGCGCCGGCATCCGCGTCGGCGCCGGCATCCGCATCGGCGCCGGCGTCCGCGTCGGCGTCGGCCCCGCCGAAGTCGTCGCTCGCGTCGTACGGGTCGGTGCCGCGGGCGTGCTCGACCTCGTCGGAGACGCCGCCGTCGTCCGAATCGAGGTCGCGGTAGTTGGGGGTGCCGTCTTCGTCGGGGTCGCCGAGACCTTCGTCGGCGTCGGGGATGGTGTCGTCGTCGGAGTCGAGGTCGAGGGCATCGATCGAGTCGTCGCCGTCGGTGTTGCGCGGGTCGGCTGGATCGCCGACTTCGGTGCCGTCGGGGATGGTGTCGCCGTCGCTGTCGGGGTTGCGGGGGTCGGTGCCGATACGTTCCTCGTCGGCGTCGGGGAGGCCGTCCCCGTCGGAGTCCTCGCCGGTGCCCCAGCGTACGACGACGCCGAGGTCGCCTTCGAAGAGGCGCGGGACCTGGGCGAAACCGGCGCGGGCGTGGAAGAGGTCGAAGCGGGGAGAGGGCGGGGCGACGAGGGTGAAGCCGAAGGAGAAAGCGGCGCCGGCGTCCCAGCGGACGTTGGCGCCGGCGTGATCGAAGGCGAGAAGGTTGCGGTCGGAGTTCCAGGACCAGCCCCAGCCGGGAGGCGGGGCGACGTCGGTCGGGCGGCCCCAGTCGGCGGGCCAGGAGATCTCGACACCGTCTCCGCCCTGCTGGTCGGTGCGGGCGCCGGCGTTGCGGGCCGTGAGGACGAAGGCGTTGGTGGTGGCCGGGCCGACCTCGTGCGGTTCGAGGTCGAAAACGACGGCCGGTCCGCCATTGGCGACGGGGACGGAGAGGTCGTCGCTGGCGGTGACGACGGGGGCGCCGGCGGCGGTGTGGGCGGACGCGAGGGCGCCGTCGTTGAGGAGGAAGGTGCCGGGGGCGGCGGGCGAGGCGCGGACGGGGAGATCGATGCCGGCGGTGTCGCCGGGCGCCAGCCAGCCGACGCGCCAGGTGAGGGTGTCGGGGGTGGTGACGCCGAAATCGGCGGTGCCGCGGCCGTGGGGGTCCGGGGGCCCGACGTAGGCGACGCCGGCGGGGAGGGTGTCGGTGACGACGACGTCGCGCAGCACCGCCGTGCCGTGGTTGGCGACGACGAGGGTCAGCAGGACGTCGTTGCTGCCGACGACGAGGCGATCGCGGTCGGCGGTCTTGCGCAGTTCGAACTCCTCGCGCGCCTCGGCCGAGAGGCAGGTCCCGCCGGTGAACGAGATCCCGGTGGTCCAGGCGTCGGAGTAGGTGGTGGTCGTGTCGATCAGGCGGACCCAGCCGTCGGTCGGGACGAGGGTGCGGATGCGGAAGCGAGCGACGGGCGTGCGGCCGAAGGAGGCGGGGTCGACGTCGCCGAGGTCGAAGGAAAGGGTCCGGGAAGCGTCGTCCCAGGCGAAGGTGCCGCCGGGGACGGCGACGGAGACGGAAGCCGGGACGAGGGTGACGACGGGGTCGAGGACATCGACGATGTGGGTATCGATGGCGACGGAGCCGCCGCGGGCCAGGATCAGGACGTCGCGCGTCTCGCGGACGCCGGCCGTGAATCCGCCGGGGACGAAGAGGTGCAGGAACTGCGGCGAGACGACCTCGTAGAGCACCGCGTTGAGGATGATCCGCCGGTCGGAAAGGGTGGTGCGGCGGTGGCCGCCGGCGAAGAAGAACTTCCCGCCCTCCACCTGGCCCAGCAGGTAGCCGATGTCGCCGGAGACGGCGTCGTAGAAGATGTTCTGCATCGTCGGGCGGAAGTCGTTGCCGTCGCGGTCCCAGAGCGGGAAGGCGCCGCCCTGGATCGGGATCGGTCCCATGGTCTGGGCGAACGGGTGGTCGGCGAAATCGGTCACCACGGTGTACTCGGCGCTGGCGGCCGTGCCTTCGGTGGCGGTGTTGGGCGGAAAGGTGAGCCAGTGCACGATGTCGTCGATCGTGGCCGAGAGGCATTCGTAGATGCAGGTTGTCCCGGCGCGGAGGAAGGCGTCGGCCTGCCAGGCGGCGGCTTCCTCCTGGGCCGTGGGCGTGGTCCAGTCGTAGTGGTCCTGGAGGAAGACGTCGTAGCGCGGCCGCAGGCCGCACGGGTCGCCGGCGTCGCCCTCGAACAGGGCGCCGCCGGCCATCGTCGCCGGTTCGGCGGGCGTCCCCGGGGCGGGGACGTGGACGCCGGGCAGGCGGGCGGCGTTGATCTCCTGGGAGGCGATGCCGGCGTTGTAGGAGTAGGCGATGCGCGGGAAGAAGGTGAGGAAGCCGACGTTGAGGCGCAGTCCGGACGGCGCGGAGCGGATTTCGTGGATCACGGGGTCGTACGCGCGCGTCGCCCGGAGGTCCTCGATCTCGGCCCACGCCTCGTTGACGCCGGGGGTCCGCACGTCGGGGTCGTGGATCACGAACGGGCCCGCGCGGTACTCGCGCGGGGCCACGGTGCCGTCGGGTCCGGCGGTGTGCGGGTCGGGCGCGTCGTCGGTCTCCGCCTGGAAATCGACGCCTTCGTACGGCTTGTCCCGGGCGATCCACCAGTCGACGCGGATCCCGCGCCCGGCCAGGTGCAGGGCCATGCCGTAGGCGTCCATCACCTGCTGTTCACCCGCGCGGTCGTGGTCGACGACGAGGATCAGGTCGCCGACGCCGTAGGTGACGGCCGGTTGCGCCACCGCCGGCGCGGGGGTCAGGGTTGCGGCCAGGACGAACCACCGGGGCCAACGACCGGGATCCATCGCCTCACCTCCTTCGCCGCTCGCGATTCCGCCGGCCGGGGCGGCGTCTCCGGCCGGGGTCAATCGTTCCCGAGGCCGCGTTCGGCCAGCCACTGTCGCGCGACGGTCGCCTGGGCAGCGTCCGGCCACCGGCGGACGATCTCACGGGCGATGCGATCGGCGGCGTCACGGTCACCGGCCTCGCGCGCGGCGCGCAGCGACAGGCCGGCCGCCTCGAGCGCGAGCGGCGAGGCGGCGCCGAAGCGGCGATCGTGTTCGGCCAACGCCTCGCGCGCAGCGCGCGGATCGCCGCATCCGAGTTCCATGCGGGCGAGTTCGAGCCAGGCGCCTTCCGCGGTGGGGCCTGCGCCGTCTCCGGCCCGGGCGAAGGCCCGCCGGGCGCCGGCGAGGTCGCCGCGCGCGCGGAGCTCGCGGGCCCGGTAGAGGGCGTCCTGCGGCACTTCCGCCGTCCCGGTCGGGGTGCGCCGCGCGGAAGTCGCCGGCGGACGGGAGACCGGCGACGG